>CALSAU010000032.1:0-11909 GCA_943372985.1 Polaromonas sp. YR568
CCACCAAAGCCACCAAAGCCACCAAAGCCACCAAAGCCACCAAAGCCACCAAAGCCACCAAAGCCACCAAAGCCACCAAAGCCACCAAAGCCACCAAAGCCGATCAGGCTTAATAAGCGGGTTAGACCAGTAAAGCCGCTCAAGCCGCTCAAGCCGCTCAAGCCGCTCAAGCCGCTCAAGCCGCTCAAGCCAGTCAAGCCAGTCAAGCTAGTCAAGCTAGTCAAGCTAGAGAGGCCAACCTGATTGCGAAACTAGGAAGTGATGTCGCAGTGATGATGTCACTGCGGTTAGTGATCGTGTGGCAGACGGTGCTATTTCGGACACCCGCCTGAAAGTTCTGCTTTCTCCACCACATCAATGCGGGGCTAGTGGTCTTTGGCGATCGGCATAAGTGAGTTGACTGTGTTTCAAATTCCATTAATCTTTTAGGGCGATGGCTACAAGACCTCTTCCGCTTCGATGCGTCGAGTAGCGCCGTTACTGAATGCGATGTCAATGAATCTGTCGCTCTTTTCACCTGAACGGCTGTGACCAGATGGGTAGAGCGTGATCTGGTTTACGGCGCTGTTTATTGCCGCTGATAGCCGCTCACGGAGGGCACGGCGCTCAGTGTCGTCCTTGATGTCCCTGAGCTGTTTGTAGATAACCCTTAATCCGGCCATGCGCGATGCACCTCCGCCTTCTCTGGAGGTCATGGTTACCACTTGATCTCTCTGGGCTTGAACAAGCTTCTCCAACCTGAACTGTTGGAGTTCCAGCTCGTTGTATCGCTTGGTCATACCCTTTGCGCCGTCTTCAATGGCTGCAGTGACATTCTCCAGCTTCGTGATCACACCAGAGAGGTCGCCTTCAAGGTCGGCCAGCTTGATTCGGGCCTCGTCCACATCCGTCGTTTTGCCAGTGCCAACAAGCTTTGAGTAGTCGAGTTCGGTGAGCCAAAAGAGCAGGGTGGGTTCAAGCTCGTCGAGGAACCACATGCGCATGCGGCACTCGGAACCGTCTTTCGTTTTATTTGTTCGTGCGCCGTGACAGGCGACGTACTTTCGCTCATAGCCCTTGGCTAATGATTTGTAGCCAGCGACATTCATTGATGAACCGCAGTACCCGCATTTCATGAGTCCACTAAACAAATTTGTGACCGTACCGCCCTTGCGGTTGGTCGTTTTTCTGGTGGCGCGGTCGGAGCGCAGGGAGCAGAGAAAGTGGAATTCGTCTTTTTTGATGACCGCGGGGTAGTAGCCCTCGATGATTTCGCCGTCAATCTTGATCCCACCGTACAGGGCCGGGTTGGTCAGCAACTTCTGGATGTAGGAGGGTTGCCAGAGCCCCGAAGCGGACCAAGCTGGGATTTTGTCGGCATGAAGTTGACGAATGATGGTGGCGTTTCCGACGCCTTCTTTCGCCTGTTTGATGATTCGCTTGATGACCTTCACGCGCTCAGGAATCAGTCTTGCAGTGCGTTTCTTTGGGTCTTTGCTTCCCCGCTGCGGGTCAACCGACACCTCAATCCAGTGAGGTGCGCGGCCAGACATAAGCGCTCCTGACTGAGCAAGAACTTTTTTGGATGCCCAAGCGGCTGAGACAAGCTGCGATTTGCGCGTGCTTTCCGCATTCGCCCGGTGCATGTCCATCACCGCCTCCATGAGCTGGAATGGGTTGTCATCCAGCGTTTTTCTAGTGAACGCCCGGGGAGGTTGGGTCAACGTAACGATGGTGATGCCAGCGTTGATGATTTGGGTGAATATTCCCAATGCATCCATTGGCTTGGCACGCGATAGGCGGTCAAAACTCTCAATGATGAGGGTCGCACCGACCGGAATTTGCTTGCGTTCGATGGCCTGCAGGAACAGCCCAAGCGCACCTTTATTGACGTTGCTTCTGTCCCAAGCAGATACTCCAAGATCACGGAAACTCCGGGCGTGATCAATCACCAAGCCGTTTGCTTCTGCGTACTTGGCTGCGGCTTCAGCCTGGCGTCTGAGGCTGTCACCCTCGCCCTGAATGACAGAGCTATACCGGGCGTATGAAATGGCGATATTGGTCATGTAAGTCCTAGATCATCAATTATGTCTTGTTAGACCTTTAATCAGTATTTCTGGCTTGCACATCACCATGTTTGCCTGGGCGGCTGCCTTGCTCACCGGGGCGCTGTGGCGGCGTTCTGCGCGGCTGACGCCCCGGCTGTGCCTGGCCGTGCCTGCAGCCAGTGCCGCGGCGTGGGGCGGGTTGCTGCTGGCCACGCTGTATGCGGTTTTTTCCGGCTGGGGTGTGCCTGCGCAGCGAACCATCTGGATGCTGGCCGCCGTTGTGCTTCTTCGCCAGAGCGGCCGCCAATGGCCGTGGCCGCAAATTTGGTTGATGGCCATGGCCGTGGTGGTGGCGCTGGATCCGTGGGCGCTTTTACAGGCAGGCTTCTGGCTGTCGTTTGTGGCGGTCGGCGTGCTGTTTGCGACGGGGACCCACACCTGGGAGACAGATCAGTCGGTGATTCACCATTCGGGCGGAGCAGGGCAGCGTGTGCGTGAGGGCTGGGCGGTGCTGCGCCGCAATCTGGCTGGTGCAATGCGTGAGCAATGGGTGGTGATGCTGGCGCTCACGCCCTTGTCGCTGCTGTTGTTCAATCAGGTGTCGTTGGTGGGGCTGCTGGCCAATGCGGTGGCGATTCCGTGGGTCACACTGGTGGTGACGCCGCTGGCGATGGTCGGCGTGATCTGGTCACCGGTGTGGAGTGTGGCGGCTGGCGCCACCGGGTGGCTTGCCGCGCTGCTGCAGTGGTTGGCGAGTTGGCCGCTGGCCTCCATCAGCGTGGCCAGCGCGCCGCTGTGGGCGGCAGTGGCCGGCGTGGCGGGCGGCGCTGTGCTGGCGATGCGCTGGCCGTGGCACCTGCGGCTGCTGGGTTTGCCGTTGCTTTTGCCCGTGCTGTTCTGGCAGGCACCGCGTATGCCACCGGGGCATTTCGAATTGCTGGCGGCAGACGTCGGGCAGGGTAATGCGGTGCTGGTACGGACTGCTAACCACAGCCTGTTGTACGACACCGGGCCCCGTTTCTCGCGCGAGAGCGATGCCGGGCACCGGGTGCTGGTGCCGCTGCTGCGAGCCTTTGGCGAACGGCTCGACCAGGTGGTGCTGAGTCATCGCGACACCGATCATGTGGGTGGCGCACCCGCAGTGCTCGCGATGCAGCCGCAGGCCAGCTTGCTCAGCTCCATTGAGGCCGGCCATGAGCTGCAGGCGCTGCGGCCTGCAGTGCGTTGCATGGCAGGGCAGCAATGGGTGTGGGACGGCGTGCGCTTTGAGGTGTTGCACCCGGCGGCTGCCGATTACGAACTGCCGGGTAAATCCAATGCCATGAGTTGTGTGCTGCGCATCTCATCGTCCGGTGTATTGGCGCCCGGTTCATCGGTGTCCACGGCTCCCACCGAACAGCGTGCAGCCGTGGCGCTTTTGCCCGGAGACATCGAAGCGGCGCAGGAGCTGAAGCTGGTGGCGGCCCAGCCCGCGCAGATCAGTGCCGACTTTCTGCTGGTGCCGCACCACGGCAGCAAGACGTCGTCGAGTGGCGCTTTCCTCGATGCCGTCAGCCCTCGGGTGGCTGTGGTTCAGGCGGGGTACCGCAACCGCTTTGGCCATCCTGCAGTTCCGGTGGTGGCGCGCTACCAGGAGCGACACATTCCAGTGGCCGAGTCGTCCACCTGCGGTGCCGCGATATGGCGCAGCGACCAGCCTGGGGCCGTCACTTGCCGGCGGCAAATCGCCCTTCGCTATTGGCATCACCAAGTGGGACTCATCCCGAATCCAACGGGTGACAACCTGGTTCATGGGCCTGCACCGTCCTCCGCACAAGCCCCTGAAAACCGGCCCTGAATCTGGCGGCGGCAGTGATGCACCGACTTGGCGCATTACTTGCTAAGCTATATTGCCATCAGATGATGGGCCGACACTGCGCCAACCCTGCTGGAGACCACGCCAATGAGCCGACCGATGTTTGACGAGATGAATGCCACGGATTCCAGCGTCCGTGAGCACTACCAGGGGTACCAGCGGTGGCTGGCCCGCCAGCCGGCCGACGTGATGGAAGCGCGCCGCGCTGAAGCCGAGATGATTTTCCGGCGTGTCGGCATCACCTTCGCAGTCTATGGCGCCAAAGACGAAGACGGCGCCGGCACCGAACGTCTGATTCCCTTCGACCTGATTCCCCGCATCATTCCCGCCCACGAATGGGAGACCATGGAAAAGGGGCTGGTGCAGCGGGTCACGGCACTGAACCGCTTCATCCACGACGTCTATCACGACCAGGAAATCATCAAGGCCGGCGTGGTACCGTCCGAACAGATCTTCCAGAACGCCCAGTTCCGCCCCGAAATGATGGGTGTGGACGTGCCGGGCAACATCTACTCCCACATCAGCGGCATCGACATCGTGCGTGCACCCAACGCGCAGGGCGAGGGCGAATACTACGTGCTGGAAGACAACCTGCGCGTGCCCAGCGGCGTGAGCTACATGCTGGAAGACCGCAAGATGATGATGCGGCTTTTCCCCGAGCTGTTCAGTGAAAACCGTGTCGCGCCCGTTGCGCATTACCCCGACCTGCTGCTGGAAACCCTGCGCGCCTCGGCGCCGCCCGCCACCGCCGACCCGACCGTGGTGGTGCTGACACCCGGCATGTACAACTCGGCCTACTTCGAGCATGCCTTCCTGGCCCAGCAGATGGGCGTCGAGCTGGTCGAGGGGCAAGACCTGTTTGTGAAAGATAACTTCGTTTACATGCGTACCACGCGCGGCCCCAAGCGCGTCGACGTGATTTACCGGCGTGTGGACGATGACTTCCTCGACCCGTTGGCCTTCCGTCCCAACTCCACCCTAGGCTGTGCTGGTTTGCTCAATGTGTACCGCAGCGGCAATGTGGCGCTGTGCAATGCGATTGGCACCGGTGTGGCAGACGACAAGTCGATCTACCCCTATGTGCCCAAGATGATCGAGTTTTACCTCGGTGAAAAACCGATCCTGAAAAACGTGCCGACCTACATGTGCCGCAACAACGAAGACCTGCAATACACCCTGGCCAACCTGAAGGACCTGGTGGTCAAGGAAGTGCACGGCGCTGGGGGCTACGGCATGCTGGTCGGGCCAGCCTCCACCCAGGCCGAAATTGAAGAGTTTCGCGCGGCGCTGCTGGCCAACCCGGCAGGCTACATCGCCCAGCCCACGCTGAGCCTGTCAACCTGCCCAACCTATGTGGAGAGCGGCATTGCGCCGCGCCACATCGATTTGCGGCCTTTTGTGCTCAGCGGCAAGGAGGTGCAGATGGTGCCGGGCGGCCTGACGCGCGTGGCGCTGAAAGAAGGCTCACTCGTCGTCAACTCGTCACAAGGTGGCGGGACCAAGGATACCTGGATTCTGCAGGGCGGTGTGTCTGCCCCGAATGCGTCGCAATCACAAAAACAAGGGAGCAAGTGATCATGTTGTCCCGCACCGCTGACCATTTGTTCTGGATGTCGCGTTATACAGAACGCGCCGGCGACATGCCGCAGGCATTCGCGGGGATGACTCATCAATTGCGCGAAGCGCTTGTGAGGTCATCACCAAAACACGCAAAGCGCGCAGCGCTTTCGGTGTTTGAGGCGTAAGAAGGAGAAAAAATGTTATCCCGCACCGCTGACCATTTGTTCTGGATGTCGCGCTACACCGAGCGTGCCGAAAACACCGCCCGCATGCTTGACGTCAACTACCAGACCTCGCTGTTGCCGCAGTCTGCTGCGGTCGTGCAGTCGGGCTGGGAGGGGCTGCTGAGCATCAGCGAGCTCAAGCCGGCCTATGCCGCCCATTACGGCGACAACATCAACCCGCGTGATGTGATGGATTTCATGGTGCGCGACGAGAAGAATTCGTCGAGCATCATCTCCTGCCTGCAGAACGCCCGCGAGAACGCCCGCGCCGTGCGCGGCACGCTCACCACCGAGGTCTGGGAGACACAGAATCAGACCTACCTTGAAATCATCCGCATGCTGCGCAACGGTGACTTCGAGCGCGACCCAGGCCAGTTCTTTGAATGGGTCAAGTTCCGCTCGCACCTGTCGCGCGGCGTGACGGCGGGCACCATGCTGCAGGACGAAGCCTTTCACTTCCTGCGCATGGGCACCTTCCTCGAGCGGGCCGACAACACCGCGCGACTGGTGGATGTGAAGTTCCATGCGGTGCAAACCGATTTTGTCGGCTCCGCTGAAGAGAAAGACCAGGAGTTCGACTTCTATCACTGGAGCGCCATCCTGCGCAGCGTTTCGGGCTTCGAGGTGTACCGCAAGGTGTATCGCGACGTGATTCGCCCCGAGCGGGTGGCCGAGCTGCTGATCTTGCGGCCCGACATGCCACGCTCACTGCTGGCCTGCCTCAACGAGCTGATGAGCAATCTGGTGATGGTCACCAGCGACACGACAAGTGAAACCCAGCGCCGTGCCGGCAAGCTGCGGGCCGACCTGCAATACGCACGCATCGACGAGATTCTGGCCACTGGGCTTCATGCCTTCCTGACGCAGTTTCTTGACCGCGTCAACGAGCTGGGCATGCACATCAGCCGGGAGTTTCTCGTTCCGGCGACGTCGTGAACCCCCTCAGGCGACTGGCAACCCCAAGCGGGGGATGCCGTCCCGGAGCGCCTAGTGAATAGCTGTAACGGATACCCTCTTCACCAGCAGGAGCCGCGGAACCGGCTTTGCCGGGCCGCAGGCGCAGCGGCCCCCTCGGGGGGCAGGACGCTACGCGAAGCGAGCAACCGTGGGGGTCACGTGACGTGAAACTCCACGTCCGGCACATTACCGACTATCGCTACAGCGAACCGTTGCGTTACGCGCTGCAGACGCTGTGGCTCACGCCACAATCCAGCCCCGCGCAGACGGTGCATTACTGGAGTCTGGGCGCGCCCGAGAAGCTGTTTGCCCAGCGCGATGCCTTTGGTAACACCGTCAGCACCTTCACCTTTGTCGGCGCGGTCGCCGACGATGTGCGCTGGAGTCTGGTGAATGCCGCAGGCGATGTGGAAACCCTGGGCGTGGCTGAGTTCACTGATGCAGATACCTTGCCGCACCCCTACTTCTTTCTGCGTGCCACGCATCTGGCAGAGCCACACTGGGAGCTGGCTGAATTCGGCCGTCAGTTCATCGGCCAGAGCGTCGACGGCCGGGCCGATGTGCAGGCCATGCTGGCTCTGAGCCAGGGCGTGGCCAGGGCGGTGGGCTATCTGAAAAACAGCACGACGGTGACCACCACCGCACTGGAGGCGTTCAGGGCTGGCGCCGGGGTCTGCCAGGACCAGGCGCATGTGATGGTGGCGATCTGCCGCAGCCTCGGTTACCCGGCGCGTTATGTGAGCGGCTATTTCTACGCGGCCAACGAACCCGATCTGGCCAGCCACGCCTGGGCCGACGTGTGCCTTGATGTATCGACCCGGCGCTGGGTCAGCATTGATGTCACGCACAGCTGCCTGATTGATGAGCGCCACGTCCGGCTGGCGATGGGCACCGACTACAACGCCTGCCCGCCAATCAAGGGTGTGAGGCAGGGCGGTGGCGAAGAAACCATGCGGGTGGAGATCACGATCCAGCCGGTCTGAAAGACGGGTGGACGCTGGCCCCGGTAGTCAACCCTAGTTGCCAGACCTGACGCGAGCCGCCACTTCCTCTGCCAGATCGATCACCGCCATCGCGTAGTAGCTGCTCCAGTTGTAGCGGGTGATGGCGTAGAAGTTCTCGGTGCCTGCTACGTACTGCGGCGCGTCGGGTCCGTTCAGCAGCTCGATCAGTGCCAGTGGGCCGGTGTGCTGCTGTGCCTCGCCCTCCAGTACCGCGCCTTTGGCGGTGAAACTGGCCACGCTGAAAGTTGGCAGGATGTCCGGCGCCATCAGTGCGGGCATGTCGAGGCGACTGGCATCGAAACTGACCGGGTAGTGGGTGGGCATGCCCGGTTGCCAGTTGAAGGCCTTGAAGTAGCTGGCCACCGAGCCGATCACATCGCTCGGGCTCTCCCACAGGTTGATGGTGCCATCGCCGTCAAAGTCCACCGCGTACTTGATCCAGCTCGACGGCATGAACTGTGGCAGACCCATGGCACCTGCAAAGCTGCCGCGGGCTTCAAAAGGATCGGCACCACGCCGGTTCTGCAAGGTCAGGAACTGCTCGAGTTCGCTCTTGAAAAATTCGCTGCGTTCTTTCGCGCGCGGATGGCTGGCCGGGAAATCAAAAGCCAGTGTGGTGAGCGCATCCATCACACGAAAGCTGCCGGTGTCGCGCCCATATATGGTTTCGACGCCAATGATGCCGACGATGATGGATGCTGGTACGCCATATTCTTTCTCGGCGCGCTCCAGTGCTGCCTGATGGGTGCGCCAGAAGCGCGCGCCAGCCTCGATGCGGATCGGGTCGATGAAACGGCTGCGGTACACGCGCCAGTTCTTCACAAAGGTTCGCGCGGGCGGTTGCATCAGCCGCACCACGGTCGCGTTGAAGCGCGAGTGGCCGATCGCGTCGCGGACCCAGTCCGGGTCCAGATCGCGACGGCTGGCCACGTCGTCTGCAAACTGCATGACCTCGGGCCGGGTGGAATACAGCGGGCCCTGACTGGCTGGCGCCTTGCTGGCGGTTTTTCTCGCTGCCTTCGGATCTGCTGCAGACGCGATGGGTGTGCCTGCAACGCCAGCGACTGTCAGCACGGCCGTCAGTACGCATGCGGATGCCGGTCGGTGAAAGGCGCGCAGGGCCCGCACGAACGAGGTTACGAGCGAGGTTATGAGCGAGCTTGTCAGTGGATTCATCAGCGGGGGCATGGTTGGCCTCATTGTAGGGAGCGGGCCACGCACCGGAGGCTTCAGCCTGGCCAGGCCAGCTGGTCGAACTGCCGCTTGAGCTCACCCAGCCGTTTGTGTTGATGCGTGCGCTGTTGCGGATGGGCGTTGGCATAACGCTCAGCCTCCAGCGCAATCAGCCAGTCGTGCAGGGCTTGGGCGTTCATTCCGTTTGGCGTGGTTTCTGCCTGCCGGGCTATTACCTGCTGCGCCAGCTGCCGTGGTGATGTCGCCGTCGAACTGTCGATGCCCGCCTTTGCCAGTTGCTTGCGTGCGCGGGCCAGCAGACGCAGCCACGGGTCATGCTGGGTACGGTCCCACAGCGTCCACGCAGCGCCGACAAGGCTCACCACCACAATGATTCCCAGCAGCAGGTAGCTCAGGTCCTCCCAGCTTGGGGTGTCAAAGCCGATGTCCTTGAGCAGATTGAGTTGCTGGCCCTGGGTGTAATTCAGTACCCACTGGTTCCAGCCGTTGTTCACCGCTTCCCAGGTGGCGCGCAGCTGGGCGGCCAGGGTAGGGCTGATATTGCTGAGCGCTTGACCAACGGCATTCTGTGGTGCCGCCAGTCGCTGGAATGCGCCGGTCCGTCCTGGCGATACGGCGGATGTCGGGTCCACCCGCACCCAGCCTTGACCGGGCTGCCACACCTCAGCCCAAGCGTGCGCATCGCTCTGGCGGATGACCCAGAATCCATCCACCGCATTGACCTCCCCGCCTTGATAGCCAGTCACAATTCGTGCCGGCACATCCAGCGCTCGCATCAGCACCACGAAGGCGGAGGCGATGTGCTCACAGAAACCTGTCTTGCGATCAAACCAGAATTCGTCGGCCGTATTGGCGCCATAGACGCCAGGCTCTAGCGTGTAGGTATATCCACCGGTTCGCAGCCGATCCATGGCCACCTTCACCAGTTCGGCATGGGTAGCATTCGCATAACGCGCGTCGCGGCGTATCTCGCTGGCCAGGGCGAGCGTACGGGGGTTGAATCCAGGCGGCAGGTCGACAAACTCCTGCAGGCCCAGCTCCTGCTGGAGTGGTCCGTGCTGAAAATTGGGATGGCTCTGCACCTTGTAGCGGATCAGGTCCGTGATGGGGCGGTTGGTGAGCCATTGCAAGTTCGCATCCATCCGGCCTTGGTAGCTGCCGGGCAGTTGAGGGTTTTGACTGGCAGCGTCCATCGTCAGCAGCCATGGCTGGTTGTTGGGCGCCATGGTGACTTCGTAGCTGATCGGCGCTCCGGAAACCTGCAGGTTCGCAGGCAGTGCGTAGCGGCTCGGCAAAGTTGCCCTCAAGGGCTGCCAGTTCCGCCCATCAAAACTGGAAAGTACCGGTCCCCGGAAATACAGGTCGCGTTGTGGCGGGGGTTGACCCTCAAAGCGAATACGCATCGCCACGCTGTCGTCCAGTGCCAGGCTGGCGATGGTGCCAACTTCCATGCTGCTGCTCAGGCCACTGCGACCTTTCATGGCATCACTGGGTACCCCCCAGAGCGGCGCGAAGCGGGGGAAAAGAACAAACAGCACCAGCATGATGGGCGCACCCAGAAGCGCCATCCGACCAGCGGTTCGGGCAGATTGCATGAGCGGTGGCTTGCCGATAGGCATGTGGGCGTTCACCAATACCATCAGCAAGCCAAGAAGGCCGATCAACATCCCGACAGCGGTCAGGAGGGACTGCGACTGGAAGAAGTTGCTGAGAATGCAGAAGAAACCAAGAAAGAACACCACGAAGGCATCACGCCTCGCTCGAAGTTCGAGCGTTTTGAGGCTGAGCAGCACCGCAAGCAGAGTCACGCCGGCATCCCGTCCCAGCAGCGTGCGGTGGGTCATGTAGGTGGCACTCACCGTCACGACAAGCAGGATGACCAGCCAGAGGCGGCTCGGCAGCGGCTCGCCACGAAACGCCAGCCAGCCTCGCCACAAGAGCACTGCGCCCGCACCCACACTGCACCACAACGGCAGATGCGGTGTCTGCGGTATCAGCACCCAGGCAATCACCACCAGCAGGAACAGTGTGTCACGGCTGTCGCGGGGCAGAGTGGTCAGGCGCGTCAGCACAGTGCCAGTGCCTCCAGGCATCGCCGCTTGTGCGCCTCGCCGCTGCCGGGTTTGATTTCCAGCGCGGGCAGCCTCAGCCCGTAATCGAGCGCCAGTCGGTCGGCTTGCAGCACCCAGGCGCACAGGCGCGAAAGCTTTTGTTCCACATCGCCGGGGCCGGCGCGTGTCAGGTCCAGCCACAGCTCATGCCGCTGGGCCTGCTGGGTGTCGCGCACCACCAGCTCGCCGCTGTGCCCGTCGCCGCCCATGGCGTTGGCGGCTTTTTTCCAGACCACGATCTTCATCGGGTCGCCCCGCTGGTAGCCGCGCACCCCGTCGAATTCGCCCGAGCTTTGTGCCCGGGCGGCAGCAGCGGCGCCGCCAGAGCGGGGCTCGCCAGGGGGCAGGGGCGGTGCGTGGCTCTCGGCTGCCGGGTAGACCAGCATTTGCGCGGCCGGTCGCCACACGGTCCAGACACGGAAGGTGCCGAGCGGGAACCGGGTTTCAGCCGTCAAGGTGGGCAGTGGATGCAGGCCGCGCCGCGGCGGTGTGAAGGCCACCTGCACGGTGCTGCTGCCTTGCGCCGGTACATCGGTCCAGGCCCAGTGCGATTCGACGTCGCTGCCGACGGGGTGCAGCACACTGAGGCCAATGCCGTAGCGGACACTGCGCCTCTCGTTGTGAAGGCGGACGTCAAACACCGCGGCGGCACCGGCGTGCTGGGGTGGGGGAGGCGTCAGGTGCATCGACAGGCCGCGCAGCGTGCCGTGGCAGACATGCATGCCCACCAGCGCGCTGCCTGCCAGCAGGAAGGTGAGCAGGTAGCCCAGGTTGAGCTGGTAATTGATGGTGGCGATCAGCAGCACCAACAGCGTCACGCCCAGCATCAGACCGGGGCGGGTGGGCAGGATGTACACATTGCGCTGCGTCAGCGTGATGCTGTCGACCAGCGGCATCTTGCTTTGCCACCAGGTCTGGAATCGGGCTCGAACCAGGTTGAGCGGATTCCATTCGCGGGCCACCGTGGAACCGGCTTT
>CALSAU010000033.1:0-11701 GCA_943372985.1 Polaromonas sp. YR568
TATCCCCGCGAGGTGGAAGAAGTCCTGCTGCTGGCACCCGGCGTGGCCGAGGCCTCGGTGGTGGGCGCACCTGACCCGGAATGGGGGGAAGTCGTGGTGGCCTTTGTGGTGCCTCAGCCTGGCGTGACGCTGGACACGGACACGCTGGACGCGGTCTGTCTGGCACACATCGCACGCTTCAAGCGACCCAAGCGCTACGAAATCGTGGAAAGCCTGCCGAAGAACAACTACGGCAAGGTGTTGAAAACAGTGCTGCGCGAGCAGCTGAAGGAGAAGCAGCGTGAGTGAGAAGCATCTGACAGGTCGCCGTGCACTGGTCACGGGTTCGCTGCAGGGGATCGGCCTCGCGATTGCAAGGGAACTGGCCCGTCAGGGCTGTAACCTGGTGCTGCATGGCCTGCCCAGCAGCACCCTGGAGCAGCAAGCGCGCGCCGCCGTGCTCGACGCTGGCGCCCCTGCAGTCGAGGTGTTGACGCACAACCTGCGCGAAGCCAGCCAGGTGCAACAGATGATGGAGACCGCACTGGCCTCGGGCCCGATTGACATCCTCGTCAACAACGCCGGCATTCAGCACACCGCACCGCTGGCCGAGATGCCGCGCGCCAACTGGGATGACATCATTGCCATCAACCTGTCAGCCGCGTTCGACACCATGCGCCTGGCGCTGCCGCCCATGGCCCTTCGCGGCTACGGCCGGGTCATCAACATCGCGTCGGTGCATGGCCTGGTGGCCTCCGTTCACAAGGCGCCGTATGTGGCAGCCAAGTTTGGCATGGTCGGCATGAGCCGCGTGGCCGCGCTGGAGTACGCCAATGCCGGAAGCCGCGAAAGCGGCGGTGTGACCGTCAACTGCATCTGCCCCGGCTGGACCGAGACAGCCATCATCCAGCCGCAGATTGATGCACGGGCCCTGCAACTGGGCACGGGGCGTGAAGCTGCCGTGCGGGATTTGCTGAAAGAAAAACAGCCCAGCCAGCGCACCTCGCTGCCCGACGAAATCGCCCGCGTGGTCACCTGGCTGTGCGAGCCGGCTGCACACAACCTGACTGGCGTGTCACTGCCGGTGGATGGCGGCTGGACGGCGCAGTAGCCGTCCGTGCCGCACACCCATTCAATGTGCCGGCGCCTCGAAGCGGAACACCCCCGGCTCGCGGATCGGGTCCACATCCACCGGGATGGTGCTCTTGGGCGGAAAGCGCCCTTCCAGCAGCAGCTTTGAGAGCGGGTTTTCAATCCGCTGCTGAATCGCACGCTTGAGCGGCCGGGCACCAAACACCGGGTCGAAGCCGACCTTCGCCAGTTCCGAAATTGCGGCCTCTGACACCTCCAGCGTGAGATCCATCTTCTGCAGGCGCTCCAGCAGCACCTGGAGCTGGATACGGGCAATCGATTCGATGTTCCTCGCGTCGAGCGAGTGGAACACCACGGTCTCGTCAATGCGGTTCAGGAACTCGGGTCGGAAGTAGTTCTTCAGCTCATCCGTCACTGCGTCCTTGACCTCGTCGTACGGCTTGCCCACCATGGTCTGGATGATGGGCGAGCCGATGTTGCTGGTCATCACGATCACGGCGTTCTTGAAGTCCACGGTGCGGCCCTGGCCGTCGGTCAGGCGGCCGTCGTCCAGCACCTGCAGCAGCACATTAAACACATCCGGGTGGGCTTTCTCCACCTCATCGAGCAGCAGCACGCTGTAGGGCTTGCGGCGCACGGCTTCGGTCAGGTAGCCGCCCTCCTCATAACCCACATAACCCGGAGGCGCACCGATGAGGCGGGCCACCGAATGCTTTTCCATGAACTCGCTCATGTCAATGCGGATCAGGTGGTCTTCGCTGTCGAACAGGAAACCGGCCAGCGCCTTGCACAGCTCGGTTTTGCCGACGCCAGTCGGGCCAAGGAACAGGAAGGAGCCTGTTGGTCGGTTCGGGTCGCTCAGACCTGAACGCGAGCGACGGATGGCGTTGGCCACCGCGCCGATGGCCTCGTCCTGGCCGACCACGCGCTGGTGCAGCTTGCCTTCCATCTGCAGCAGTTTGTCGCGCTCGCCCTGCATCAGCTTGGCCACCGGGATGCCGGTGGCACGGGCCACGACTTCGGCAATTTCTTCTGCACCAACCTGGGTGCGCAGCAGCTTGGGTGCGTTGTCGGCACCCTTTTTCGCCTCGGTAGCTTGCGCCTGTTTCAAGCGTTTTTCCAGCTCCGGCAGCTTGCCGTACTGCAACTCGGCCACCTTGTTGAAATCGCCCTTGCGGGTGAACTCCTCGATCTGGAAACGGATTCGGTCGATCTCTTCCATCACGTCCTTGGAGCCCAGCGCCTGGGCCTTTTCGGCCTGCCAGATTTCGTCGAGATCAGAGATTTCCTTCTGCAGCCGGGTGATTTCTTCCTCGATCAGGCCAAAGCGTTTCTGCGAGGCTTCGTCTTTCTCGCGGCGCACGGCTTCACGCTCGATCTGCAGCTGGATCAGCCGGCGGTCAAGCTTGTCCATCACCTCGGGCTTGGAGTCCATCTCGATCTTGATCTTGGCCGCGGCCTCGTCGATCAGGTCAATCGCCTTGTCGGGCAGGAAGCGGTCGGTGATGTAGCGGTGGCTCAGCTCGGCCGCGGCCACGATGGCCGGGTCGGTGATCTGCACGCCATGGTGCACTTCGTACTTTTCCTGCAGGCCGCGCAGGATGGCAATCGTCGCTTCGACCGTCGGCTCGCCCACCAGGATTTTCTGGAAGCGGCGCTCCAGCGCGGCGTCTTTCTCGATGTATTTGCGGTACTCGTCGAGCGTGGTGGCGCCTACGCAATGCAGCTCGCCACGCGCCAATGCCGGTTTGAGCATGTTGCCTGCGTCCATCGCGCCTTCTGCCTTGCCAGCGCCCACCATGGTGTGCAACTCGTCGATGAAGACGATGGTCTGACCTTCATCCTTGGCCAGTTCGCTCAGCACGGTTTTCAGGCGCTCTTCAAACTCACCGCGGAACTTGGCGCCGGCCAGCAACGCGGCCATGTCCAGGCTCAGCACGCGCTTACCCTTGAGCGACTCCGGCACCTCGCCGGCCACAATGCGTTGGGCCAGGCCCTCCACAATCGCCGTCTTGCCCACACCGGGCTCACCGATCAGCACCGGGTTGTTCTTGGTGCGGCGCTGCAGCACCTGGATGGCGCGGCGGATTTCGTCGTCGCGGCCAATCACCGGGTCGAGCTTGCCCAGCCGGGCGCGCTCGGTGAGGTCGAGGCAGTATTTCTTCAGGGCTTCGCGCTGGCCTTCGGCGTCGGCGCTGTTGACGTTCTGGCCACCACGCACGGCGTTGATCGCCGCCTCCAGCGACTTGCGCGACAGGCCATTCTCGCGGGCGATCTTGCCCACCTCGGCCTTGCTGTCGGCCACCGCCAGCAGGAACAGCTCACCGGCGATGAACTGGTCGTTGCGCTTGATGGCTTCCTTTTCGGTGGCCTGCAGCAGCTTGGCCAGCTCCTGCCCTACCTGCACCTGTTCCTGCCCCTGCACCTGGGGCAGCTTCTTGACGGCAGCGTCTGCCGCCTGACCAAGGCCATTGACGTTGACGCCGGCGCGCTCCAGCAGCGCCCGCGGGCCGTCGTCCTGCCGCAGCATGGCAGCCAGCAGGTGGGCCGGCTCGATGTAGGCGTTGTCGTTCCCCAGTGCCAGCGACTGGGCATCGCCCAGCGCTTCCTGGAATTTGGTGGTGAGTTTGTCTTGTCGCATGAAGAGCTCCCGAATCTGATTACCTGTCATTTAAGGCGCTGCAGGCCGTTTTCAATAGATTGCCCGCGCTGTTCGCCCCACTTGCATCTAGCCACCATAGCCTGAACCGGGCCTAAAATCATTTGATGAATATCAAGCAGGTCACAGTCGCCTACCAGAGCGAGCAGGACCGTCTGCTGATGCGCTTCAATGCCGACCACACGGTCGAATTCCGTGTGTGGCTGACAAGGCGTTTCACGCTGGCCCTGCTGCCCGTGCTGCGCAAGGCTGCGGGCGACCAGCTGGCGCTGCTGGCGCCGGTGGTCGACGCGGCCATTCCGCTGGAAGATCAGCGCCAGCGCCTGCTCGAGCAGTTCCGCAAGGAAGAGCTGGCTTACGCGGGTGATTTCAAGACGCCGTATGTATCCCCGCCCGGTGCCGCAGAAGCTGGAACGCCCGATGGCGAAAAACCGCCGCTGCTGGTGACCGAAGTCAAGATCGCCGTCCTCAAGCCCGGACAGCTTCAGATGCAGCTGTCTGAAAAGCTGCAGGGCCGCAGCAGCCACATCGACCTGATGATGGATGCACAAATGACCCAGGGCCTGCTGCATCTGCTGACCCAGGCCTTGAAGTCCTCGCAATGGCTGGAGGACATCACGCCGCTCGCCCCGCAGGCGCTGCCTGCTGCTGAGTCGCCTGAGGCCGAAGAGCCCGGGGCGCTGCCAGAACCTGCAGACCGCCCCAAGTATCTGAACTGATACCCCGCTCAGGCGTTGCTGGCCGCGATGCCCCATTTGGCGAGGGCTGCGTCATCACTGACCCGGGCATCCACCCAGCGCGCACCGGCTGGCGTTTCTTCCTTCTTCCAGAACGGCGCCTGTGTCTTCAGGTAATCCATCAGGAATTCGCAGGCCTTGAAGCTCTCGCCCCGGTGGGCTGAGGTCACCGCGACCATCACCACCTGGTCCAGTGGTTGCAGCAGACCCACGCGGTGAATGACTCTGGCACCCAGCATGTCAAAGCGCTTGAAGGCCTCATCGATCATGGCTTCAATGGCTTTTTCAGTCATGCCGGGGTAGTGCTCCAGCTCCATGCTGCTGACGTTCAGCCCGTCATTGCGATCGCGCACCGTACCGACAAAACTGCAGACCGCCCCCACGCCCCGGTTATCCGCGCGCAAGGCAGCGATCTCGTCGGCGAGGTTGAAATCAGCGGTCTGAATGAATACACGGGACGAAGTCATGCGGCAATTTTGCCACTGCTCCTGCACACACGGGGTGTGGTCGCCGCTTGACGCAACGGCGTCGCCCCTGGATCAGCCGCCGGTGACAGGCGGGAAGAACGCGACCTCGCAACCCTCGCTGAGCAGCGCAGACTCGTCGCTCATCACCTGGTTGAGCGCCATGCGCACCGACATGCCGCGCGCCAGGCTCTGGGCGTGGGCGGCGCTTACGCCCAGCAGTTCGTCGCGCAAGCCCGCCAGGGTGGTGGCTGCGGTGTCGCGTGTCTCGCTGCCCTGCCCGATGGCTTCACGGATGGACGCAAAGTACTTGATGGTGACTTTCATGGCGGTGCTGCGAATCAGGCAAGGAATGCGGGAAAGGGAATGAACTGGACCGGATCGCCGTGGGCGATGGTCTGACCGGCCGGGTTGTCCACCAGGCCATCGCCCCAGACCGCAGACGTCAGCACGCCAGAGCTCTGGTTGGCGAACAGGTCCAGACCACCGGCTGCATTGCGGCGAACGCGAAGAAACTCGCGCCGCTTGTCGGCCTTGGGCCACACAAAGTGTGCAGGCAGCGTGATGGGCGATGGCGCCAGTTCCGTGCCCCCCAGCAGCGCCAGCAGAAACGGGCGCACCAGCAGCAGGAAAGTGACAAAGCTGGAGACCGGGTTGCCGGGCAAGCCGATGAAGTGGGCCGCGCCCACACGCCCATAGGCAAATGGCTTGCCCGGCTTGATGGCCAGTTGCCACAAGCTGAGTTCACCGAGGGATTGCACGGCGGGCTTGATGTGGTCTTCTTCACCGACCGACACACCGCCGCTGGTGAGGATAAGGTCATGCTGCAGGCTGGCGCCTTTGAGTGCGGCGATGGTGGAATCAAGCCGGTCGGGCACGATGCCGAGGTCGGTCACCACGCAGCCAAGTCGCTGCAGCAAGGCGCGCAAGAAGAAGCGGTTGGAGTTGTAGATGGCGCCGGGCTTCATGTCGGCTGGGGCCACCTCGCCGGGCATGACCAGTTCATCGCCAGTGGAAAACAGTGCCACGCGCACACGCGGCGCGACGCTGAGCTCACCAAAACCAATGCTGGCCGCAAGACCCAGCGAGGCTGGGCTCAAGCGCTCGCCGCGCCGCAGGACCACATCGCCGCGCGCCACGTCTTCGCCACGGCGGCGAATCCATTGACCTGACTGCGGCATTTTCTGCACTTGCACTGCTGGCAATGCGTCACCCGCCTCGGCGGCGCGGGCGGTGCAGTCTTCCTGCATCACCACCGCGTCAGCGCCTGCCGGAATGGGGGCACCAGTGAAGATGCGGGCGACGGTCCCGGCGGCCAGAGCCTCCCCGTTACTGCCGGCAGGAATGCGCTGGCTGACTGGCAGCCAGGCTTGCGGATCGTCGCACTCAGCCGCACGCACCGCATAGCCGTCCATCGAGCTGTTGTCATGCGCCGGGACGTCGAGAGCCGACACCAGGTCTTCCGCCAGCACACGCCCGTCGGCCTCGAAGGTGGATACGCGCTCATTACCAGCCAGTGGCAAGGCGTGCGCCAGCAACTCGGCAAGCGCCACATCCAGAGGTTTTAGCGGAGTGCGAACAAGGGCTTGGCTCATGGCGTGCAATGGAACAGGATGCGAAAACAATCGGCGGCAAAGCGGCGCTGTCAGACCTCACCGAAGCGATGTTCAAACGAATAATGGAAACGTTCGTGATTGTTGACCAGGTATTCAGCGACTGAATCGGTATTGTTCAAATCCAGCACCGGCCGCAAGGTTGCGTGCGGCAAGCGGTCGGGTGCATCGGTGGCAATCGCCACGATGAAGTCATCGTCCATGTAACGGGCCGGGCTGCCGCTGTACTCTTCAGTGGGCGCGCGCCAGACTTCGATCTTGAGGATGTCGCTGCTCTTGAAACCCTCGACCAGTACCCAGTCGACACCGTCATAAAGTTCAGCAATCAGCTGGTGCACCGTCATGCGCGCGGGATTTTCAAACTCCCGCACCAGCGCCAGCCGGTTCTGCGAGGCGACCACGACTTCAAAAGCACCCGCCTGCCGGTGACGGTGAGTGTCCTTGCCAGGCTGATCAATATCGAAGCTGTGATGCGCATGTTTGACGACTGAAACTCGCAAACCACGGGATTTGAGCGCCGGGATCAATTTTTCGACCAGCGTTGTCTTGCCGGAGCCGGAAAACCCGGAAAAACCAACCACATTCATGTCATTACTTTCTGGCTGGTTCAGTTCACAGCTGCGACGATGTAGCGCTTGACGGCGGCAGCGTCGGCAGGCAGCTCCAGCACCCGCTTGGGCAGGGCCTCGATGCCTTCAAACTTCGCGGGCCGTGTGGGGGACTGACCCAAGGCTTCTTCAATGGTGGCGGCAAACTTGATGGGCAACGCGGTTTCCAGCACGATCATTGGCACGCCAGGCTGCAGGTGCTCACGCGCCACCTTCACGCCGTCGGCAGTATGGGTGTCGATCATGGTGCCAAAGCGCTGCCAGATGTCGCGGATCGTGGCCAGCCGATTCGCATGGGTGCTCTTGCCGCTGGCAAAGCCGTAGCGCTCGCGCGCCTGTGGAAACGCCGGGTCAGTGCCCAGATCAAAACGCCCTTTGGCTGCCAGCTGGTCGTGGAACAGCGCACGGGTTTTGGCGCCGTCGCGGCCCAGCAGGTCGAACACGAAACGCTCGAAGTTAGAGGCCTTGGAAATATCCATCGACGGGCTGGAGGTCTCGTGCGTGTCGGCGCTGCTGCGCACGCGGTACACGCCGGTGCGGAAGAACTCGTCAAGCACATCGTTCTCGTTGGTGGCCACGACCAGACGCTCGATCGGCAGGCCCATCATGCGGGCCACATGACCAGCACAGACATTGCCGAAGTTGCCCGAGGGCACGGTGAAACTGACCTTCTGCGCGCTACCCGACGTGGCCTGAATGTAGCCCGCAAAGTAGTAAACCACCTGCGCCAGCAAACGCGCCCAGTTGATGGAGTTGACCGTGCCGATCTTGTACTGGCGCTTGAAGTCCAGATCGTTGCTCACCGCCTTGACGATGTCTTGGCAGTCGTCGAACACACCTTCAATCGCGATGTTGTGGATGTTGGCATCCTGCAGGCTGAACATCTGGGCCTGCTGGAAGGGGCTCATGCGGCCCTTGGGCGAGGTCATGAAGACGCGCACGCCCTTCTTGCCACGCATGGCGTACTCGGCCGCACTGCCGGTGTCGCCGCTGGTGGCACCGAGGATGTTCAGCTCTTCACCGCGGCGCGCCAGTTCGTATTCGAACAGGTTGCCCAACAGCTGCATGGCCATGTCCTTGAAGGCCAGCGTGGGGCCGTTGGACAGGGCTTCGAGGTACATGCCGTCTTCGAGCGGACGCAGCGGAACAATCTCGGGCGTGCCGAACACCGCTTCGGTATAGGTTTTCTCGCACAGCGCCCGCAGGTCGGCGGGCGGAATGTCGTCGATGTAGAGCGACAGGATTTCAAACGCCAGCTCCGCATAGCTGAGGCTGCGCCAGCTCTCCAGCGTGGCAGGGCTGACCTGCGGATAATGCTCGGGCAAATACAGGCCGCCATCGGGTGCCAGGCCTTCCAGCAGGATTTCACAGAAGCGCTTGCGGTCGCCAGCTTCAACCGACGCCGCGCGGGTGGAGACATAGCGCATCAGGCCAGGTCCTCCTTGCGGATGCGGATGATAGGCGCCAGCACCGTGGGCAGCGCCTGCATCTGGGCCAGCGCACCATTCATCTTCGCTTCCACACAATCGTGCGTGAGGATGATGAGGTCGGTGTGGGTGGAGCCTTCACCGCCCACTTCATCGGCTTCGCGCTGCAGCACGGCGTCGATGCTGATGCCGGCCTGGGCCAGGATGCCCGTGACCTTGGCCAGCACGCCGGCTTCGTCAGCCACTTTCAGGCGCAGGTAGTAACTGGTGACGACCTCCGACATCGGCACCACCGGCAGATCGCTCATCGCATCGGGCTGGAAGGCCAGATGCGGTACACGGTGCTCGGGGTCGGCCGTGTGCAAACGGGCAATGTCCACCAGGTCGGCAATCACGGCACTGGCGGTCGGCTCGCTGCCTGCACCCTTGCCGTAATACAGCGTGGTGCCGACCGCATCGCCCTGCACCACCACGGCATTCATCGCGCCTTCGACGTTGGCAATCAGTCGCTTCACCGGCACCAGGCTGGGGTGTACCCGCAACTCGATGCCGTTGGCTGCGCGCTTGGTGATGCCCAGCAGTTTGATGCGGTAGCCCAGTTGCTCGGCGTAGCGGATGTCCTGTGCGGCCAGGCCGGTGATGCCTTCCACATAAGCCTTGTCGAACTGCACCGGAATGCCGAAGGCAATGGCCGACATCAGCGTGACCTTGTGGCCAGCGTCCACGCCTTCGATGTCGAAGGTCGGATCAGCTTCGGCATAGCCCAGCCGCTGCGCTTCCTTGAGCACGACATCAAAGTCCAACCCCTTGTCGCGCATCTCGCTGAGGATGAAATTGGTCGTGCCGTTGATGATGCCAGCAATCCACTGGATGCTGTTGGCCGTCAAACCCTCGCGCAGTGCCTTGATGATGGGAATGCCGCCGGCCACCGCAGCCTCGAACGCCACCATCACGCCCTTGCGGTGGGCAGCGGCAAAAATCTCGGTGCCGTGCACGGCCAGCAGGGCCTTGTTGGCCGTGACCACATGCTTTCCGGCCTCGATGGCTTCCAGCACCAGCTGTTTGGCGATGCCGTAGCCACCAATCAGCTCGATGACGATGTCCACATTCGGGCTGCTGACCACCTGACGCGCATCGCCCACCACCTCGACGCCCTCGCCCACCACCGCCTTGGCGCGTGCCGTGTCCAGATCGGCCACCATGGTGATTTCAATGCCCCGGCCGGCGCGCCGGCGGATTTCTTCCTGGTTGCGCTTGAGCACGTTGAAGGTGCCGCTGCCCACCGTGCCGATGCCCATAAGGCCTACGCGGATGGGGCTCAAATTCGTCGATTTCGTCATGGCTGGAGTCTTGCGTTGCAGTCAATGTGACGGACCACGCGAAGGCGGCACGTCACTAGGGGAAAGTAAGAACGGAATCAGACCCGGTTCTTGCGGTAGTTCTCGAGGAACCTGGCGATACGGCCAATCGCCTCGCGCAGGTCTTCTTCATGCGGGAGGAACACGATCCTGAAGTGGTCAGGCGCCGGCCAGTTGAAGCCAGTGCCTTGCACCAGCATGACCTTGGTTTCCTTGAGCAGTTCAAGGAAGAACTGGCGGTCATCCTGGATCGGGTACACCTTGGGGTCAAGGCGCGGAAACATGTAGAGCGCAGCCGTCGGCTTGACGCAGGTCACGCCGGGGATCGCCGTGATCAGCTCATAGGCCAGATCGCGCTGGCGGCGCAGGCGTCCGCCCTCGCGGGTCAAGTCGTTGATGCTCTGGTAGCCGCCCAGTGCGGTCTGGATCGCCCACTGGCCGGGCACGTTGGAACACAGCTTCATGTTGGCCAGCATGTTCAGGCCTTCGATGTAGTCCTGTGCGGTTTTCTTGGGGCCCGAGACCACCAGCCACCCCGCGCGGTAACCGCAGGAGCGGTAGCTCTTGGACAGCGAATTGAAGGTCAGCGTGAGCACGTCGGTGGACAGGCTGGCAATGGCCGTGTGCTGGGCGCCGTCATAGAGCACCTTGTCGTACACCTCGTCGGCCAGGATCACCAGACCGTGCTCGCGGGCGATGCCGACAATCTGGCGTAGCAAATCATCGGAATACAGCGCGCCGGTCGGGTTGTTCGGATTGATCACCACGATGGCCTTGGTCTTCGGCGTGATCTTGCTGCGGATATCGGCCAGGTCGGGCATCCAGCCATTGCTCTCGTCGCACATATAGTGCACCGGCGTGCCACCCGACAGGCTGGTCGATGCCGTCCACAGCGGGTAGTCGGGCGACGGCAGCAGCAACTCATCGCCGTCGTCCAGCAAGGCATTGGTGGCCATGGCAATCAACTCGCTCGCGCCGTTGCCAAGGTAGATGTCGTCCAGCGTCACGCCCTTGATGCCCTGCTTCTGGGTCTCGTGCATCACCGCCTTGCGCGCCGCAAAAATGCCCTTGCTGTCGGAGTAACCCGCCGAGGCCGGCAGGTTGCGGATCATGTCCTGCTGCACTTCCTCGGGCGCGTCGAAGCCGAACACCGCCAGGTTGCCCAGATTCAGCTTGATCAGCTTCTGGCCTTCTTCTTCCATCTGCTTGGCCGCATCCATGATGGGGCCGCGAATGTCGTACAGCACATTGGCCAACTTGGCAGATTTGGTGATCGGTTTCATGTCGTTTTTCAAACAGGGAGGTTCTCAATCCAGCGCTCGCCACGATTCAAGATCGCGACGAACCGGGGTCTCATCGCCCCCGGGACAGGGAAATTTCAGGCGGAATCTATAATTTGACCACATAAAAACCGCTTTTCCCCCGTTTGGCAGAGTCAACGGCGAGCGGCTGGGCAGCCTTGGGTGCCACCTGCCGCCACGGGCAAAACCTCCACATAGACCTCCCCCCATGAGGGAACGGCCAGCGCATGAAACTTCAACCCGACCGACTCGACGTGCAATCCATCCTTGGCTATGGCCCGGGCTGGGTCGGGCTGGGCAGCAACGGGGTGGCCGAGCGCATTGAACGCAGCATCGTCATTGGCTCGCGCGGCGAGAAGTTCGACTGGAACTGCCCGCGCTTTGAGGACCTGACCGCCGCCCACTTCGAACTGCTGGGGCAGACACGGCCGGAACTGGTGATTTTTGGCAGTGGCACGCGGCT
>CALSAU010000034.1:0-11663 GCA_943372985.1 Polaromonas sp. YR568
GGGCGCTGACTGCCGATACCCTCAAGCTGCTGCTCGAAGACCTGCAGAACGACTGGGCTGGCCGCGGCGTGGAACTGGTGCATGTGGCCAGTGGCTGGCGCTTTCAGAGCCGCCCCCAGATGCGCGAGTACCTGGACAGGTTGCATCCCGAAAAACCACCCCGCTACAGCCGGGCGACGCTGGAAACGCTGGCCATCATTGCCTACCGCCAGCCTGTCACTCGCGGCGACATGGAAGACATCCGCGGCGTCACGATCAACAGCCTGCTGCTCAAACAGCTGGAGGACCGCGGCTGGGTCGAAGTCATCGGCCACCGGGAAACAGTGGGCCGGCCGGCACTGTACGCCACCACGCGGCAGTTTCTCGATGACCTGGGTGTGGAGTCTCTGGATCAACTGCCCGCCATGGACGGCTCAGCCGGTCAACTGGCGATGCTCGAACAGATCGAGTTTGGCATGCCGGACGCTGCCATTCCAGAAGACGTCGAGCAGACGGAAGACAGCGCAGCGCCGGCTGAAATGGATGCCGAAGCCGGGCCGGTGATGGGGTTGACCTCACCCGACGGATCATTGGCACAGGAGAACGAGCCGGCAGATGCTGCGATGGAGACCCTGAGCAGCGGCGACCCCCTGGTCGGCGAGGCCGACGCCCGACGGACGAACGAGTGAGAAGCACCGCATGAACGAACAAGAACAAGACATCCCTGGCAACGAAGATTCGCCGACTCCTCTGGCGCCCCCCGCGCCCTCCGTGGCGCCGGCTGAGGCTGCCGTCGACGCGGCCTCGCTGCAGGCCTCGCCTGACGCAGACGAAGAGACCGATGCGCTCACCGTTGCCGCACCGCCTGCGAGCGTGCAAGGCCACAACCGTCGGCAGGCCAAGCCGGTCATGGCGCAGATCCGTTTCGAGGATGTGGTCACCGGCCAGTTCGATGCAGACGAGGAAGATGTTGCATTGGAGCTGCCCAAACGGGTTTTGTCCGCCCAGCCAGAAACGCCCAAGCTGCACAAGGTGCTGGCCCAGGCCGGGTTGGGTTCGCGGCTTGAGATGGAGCAACTAATTCTGGAAGGCCGTATTTCCGTGAATGGCGAGCCAGCCCACATCGGCCAGCGCATCCAGTTCGGAGACACGGTCAAGGTCAATGGCAAGCCGATCCGGGTCCGGATTGATCCACCGCCGCCGCGCGTGATCGCGTACCACAAGCCGGCAGGCGAGGTGGTCACGCATGACGACCCGCAGAACCGGCCCACGGTGTTCCGCCGTCTGCCCAAACTGTTCCAGGGCAAGTGGCAATCCGTTGGCCGGTTGGACCTGAACACCGAAGGCCTGTTGTTGCTGACCAGCTCCGGTGAGCTCGCCAACCGGCTGATGCACCCACGGTTCGGTCTGGAGCGCGAATACGCGGTCCGCGTGCTGGGCGCACTGACCAACGAGGAAAAAGAGCGTCTGCTTCACGGCGTCACTCTCGATGACGGACAGGCCCAGTTCAGCTCCATCGAAGCCGGCGGGGGTGAAGGCGCCAACTGCTGGTACCGGGTCACCATCTCCGAGGGTCGCAACCGTGAGGTCAGACGCATGTTCGAAGCGGTCGGGCATGCGGTCAGTCGGTTGATCCGGATCCGCTACGGCGCGATGGTGTTGCCGCGCGGCCTCAAGCGCGGTGCATTCGTTGAGCTGGACGATCGCGACATCGCCGCCTTGACCAGTGCCGTGAACCGCTCGGAGTCACGCGCCAGAGACATTGTCACCAGCGACGCTGCGGGTGGTGAGTCCACCGAGCGGCGAGGTCCCCGTGGCCCGCGCCGCGACCGGAGTCGCCCCAACCGGGGTGCTGGTACGCCGGTGCGCGATGTGGCCGTCAGTGAACCTTCGGCCGATGGCGAAGGCGAGGTGGATCCTTACGAATTGCAACCGCCGATGGGGCAGCCGGCTGGCGCTCCACGTGGCAAGAACCAGAACCGCCGGGGCGGCAAGGGACCGCGCCCTCAGGGCAACCGGCAACGGCCTGCGCCAGACGCATCGGGTGGCCAGGGCCAGCAGCGCCAGCGCCCCAACCGCGGTGAACCCGGCCGCAGCGACAAAGGCCCCGGCAACGCCCAGCCTGACCCGATGAAAACCTCATTTGGTTACATCGGCGCGGACACCTTCACCCGCCAGCGGCAGGGTCAAGGCCAGGGGCAGCGTCGCACCGGCGGCTCAGGTTTTGGTGGCGGTAACAACGCTGGCAACGGGGGCCCACGCCGGGGTGGGGGTAACCGGGGTGGCGGCGGGGGCAGAAGCGGCGGCGGCGGTGGTGGACGGGGCGGCTCGCGTTAAACGACCGATTGCGACCGATTGCAATCGATTGGGGTCGGGTGCTGGCCTTCGCACACCACGTGTGGATTCCCCAGCACCCCGCGGGTCATCGTCACACGGCTGCAGGCTAACCCCTTTAGGCTGTACGGCTGCTCAGATACCCGCTGTGCGCAGGTTAAAATCATGGGCTTTATTCATTCTGTGAATAATTTAAAAATTCAATAGATTTACTTCAAGGAAATTTCATGGCAATCGAACGCACTCTCTCCATCATCAAGCCTGACGCTGTCGCCAAAAACGTGATTGGCCAGATCTACGCGCGCTTTGAAGCCGCTGGCCTGAAAGTGGTGGCTGCCAAGATGGCTCACCTGTCCAAAGGCGAGGCCGAAGCCTTCTACGCCGTCCACAAAGAGCGTCCCTTCTTCAAGGACCTCGTGTCGTTCATGATCTCTGGCCCGGTGATGATCCAGGCGCTGGAAGGTGAGGGCGCGATCCTGAAAAACCGCGACCTGATGGGCGCAACCGACCCGAAGAAGGCCGCTGCAGGCACCATTCGCGCAGACTTCGCCGACAGCATCGACGCCAACGCCGTTCATGGCTCTGACGCCGCCGAGACTGCCAAGGCCGAGATCGCGTTTTTCTTCCCCGGCATGAACGTTTACAGCCGTTAAGCATGTCCAGCCCCAAGCCTAGCCATCCCTCGTCAGGGCTGCTGCCGGCGTCGGGGCTGACTCTGACTGCGACTGTTTGCCGTACCGCGTGATGACGGCCAACCTGCTCGACTTTGATCTGGAAGGCTTGATTGCCTTCTGCGAACGTCTGGGCGAGAAGCGCTTCCGCGCGACGCAGCTGTTCCGCTGGATTCATCAAAAGGGCGCATCGGATTTCGGCCAGATGACCGATCTGGCCAAACCGCTTCGTGAAAAGCTGGTGTCGTCGGCGCACGTGGCGCCGCTGCAGGTGGTGTCTCGCCACGAATCGGCAGACGGAACCGTGAAGTGGCTGTTTGATGTCGGTGGCGGCGATGTCATCGAAACGGTGTTCATTCCGGAGACCGACCGTGGAACCCTGTGCATTTCGTCGCAGGCGGGTTGTGCGGTGGGGTGCCGGTTCTGCTCGACTGGACATCAAGGCTTCAGCCGCAATCTGACGACGGGCGAAATCATCGCCCAGCTCTGGTATGCCGAGCATTTTCTGCGCCAGTACCTCGGGCGGCAGGAACGGGTCATCTCCAATGTTGTGATGATGGGGATGGGCGAGCCGCTGCAGAACTATTCCCAGCTGGTACCCGCGCTCAAGGTCATGCTGGATGACCATGGCTATGGCCTGTCGCGCCGCCGCGTCACGGTGTCCACCTCGGGTGTGGTGCCCATGATGGACCGGCTGGCAGCTGATTGCCCGGTGGCGCTGGCGGTCTCGCTTCACGCGCCCACAGACGATTTGCGCGACAACCTCGTGCCGCTCAACAAAAAGTACCCGATCGCCGAGTTGCTGCAGGCCTGCACCCGTTATCAGGCTTCCGCGCCGCGCGACTTCATCACCTTCGAATATTGCATGCTCGATGGGGTCAATGACCAGCCGCAGCATGCCCGCGAGCTGGTTGCCCTGGTGAACGCGCAGCGCGCCGGCGGGCTGTCATGCAAATTCAACCTGATCCCGTTCAACCCTTTTCCGGCGTCTGGCCTGAAGCGCTCCGCCATGCCACAGGTGATGGCTTTTGCGAAAATCCTGATGGATGCCGGTATCGTGACGACCGTACGGAAAACCCGGGGCGATGACATCGATGCGGCCTGTGGGCAGCTCGCTGGTGATGTTCAGGACCGTACCGACGTGGACAAGCGCATGGCTGCGCAGCGGCAGGGTATGCTCGGAGGCATCAAGGTGGTCGTGACCAAGGGGATTGAAGTATGAGTTTTGCCGCCAGATGGATCGGCGCCGCTTCCCTGTGCGGGCTTGTGGTGCTGCTCACGGCTTGCGGGAGCCAGCCGACGGCGTCCCCGGGTTCATCGTCCGCAGGCGCTGACCGGATGACGGAGTCTGACGAGCCGGAAGTGCGTCGGCGTGCCCGGCTGCGCCTCGAGCTGGCTGCGGGCTATTTCCAGCAAGGCCAGACCGATGTGGCACTCGACGAGATCAAGCAGGCGCTGGCGACCGACCCCACGTTCGGTGACGCCTACAACCTCCGGGGTCTGGTGTACATGCGGCTCAACGATGTGCCGCTGGCCGAGGACAGTTTTCGAAGGGCGTTGGCCCTCAATCCGCGCGACGGTGACTCGGCCCACAACTACGGCTGGCTCTTGTGCCAGCAGGCCAGGTACCCGGACGCCTACCGGTACTTCGCCCAGGCCTCGGCCAACCCCGGTTACAGCGGCAAGTCCAAAACCCTCATGGCCCAGGGCCTGTGCCAGGCGCGTGCGGGGCAGGTGAATGAAGCCGAGCAAAGCCTGATCCAGTCCTATGAACTGGACCCCGGCAATCCGATCACCGGTTACAACCTGGCCAACCTTCTGTACACGCGCGGCGATCTGACCCGTGCCCAGTTTTACATTCGCCGCATCAACAACAGCGAGCTGGCCAATGCGGAAACCCTGTGGCTTGGCATCAAGATCGAGCAGCGGCTGAACAATCGGGCCGTCGTGGCGCAACTTGGTGACCAGCTGAAGCGGCGGTTTGGACAGTCCCGGGAGGCCACTTCCTACGACAGGGGAGCGTTCAATGAGTGATTTGTCCCCTGCAGGCGATGCAACTTCCGATACCCACGGCGCTGTAGCTGGGGTTGACGGTGCGGAGCCGGCGATGTCAGCGGGTGCGCTGATACGCCAGGCGCGTGAATCCGCCGGTTTGCATATTGCCGCCTTGGCCGTTGCGCTGAAGGTGCCGGTCAAAAAACTGGAAGCGTTGGAGCAGGACCGCTTTGACTTGTTGCCCGATGCGGTGTTTGTTCGGGCCTTGGCATCGAGCGTCTGCCGGACCTTGAAGATCGACGCAGCCAGCGTGCTTGACCGCCTGCCTCAGACCACTGCGCCCAAGCTCATTTATCAGGGCACCGGAATCAACGCCCCGTTCCGCGCGCCGGGCGACGGCCCGGGCCCCACCATCTGGGCCCAGGTGTCCCGGCCGGCCGTACTCGCGGGTCTGGCGTTTCTTTTGGGTGCGCTGGTCCTGATTTTCCTTCCGGCCGTCAAGCAGGATGAACTGGTCGACAAAGTGGTCGCCGTGGCGACGCCGTCGGGTGCTGCGCAGACTGATGTATCAGCCGCACCGGTCGGCGCGGCAGACGAGGGCGTGAAGATGGGCAATGCGCCCGGTCAGGTGCTGGAAGCAACCACCGCAACTTCCGGTCAGACGAACTCCGCTCCAGCAATGATGTCTTCTGCGTTGGTGGGTGGTACGTCGACCGTCGCAGCCGCTGCTGCATCGGTCGCACCGGACCCATCGCCGGCGCCAGCCACGCCTCCGTCGCCAGCTGCGCCTGCTGTACCCGCTACGACCGCACCGGCGAATACTGCGGCGGCCGCCTCGACCCAGTCAGGCTCATCGGCCAGCGGGTTGCTGACGCTGAGGGCCAAAGGCGAGTCGTGGGTGGAGGTGGTGGATGCCAAAGGCGTGGTGGTGGTCAGGCGCATCCTCACTGCGGGTGAAGTGGTGGGCGTATCGGGCGCTCTGCCAATGACCGCCGTGATTGGCCGTGCAGACGCCACCCAGGTGATGGTGCGTGGTCAACCACTGGATCTGGCCCCGATCGCGCGTGACAATGTGGCCCGTTTTGAGGTGAAGTAGTGTCTGAAGCCTGTTTGCCTGTTGAGCCTGTTCAATCTGCGGCGCCTGCCGCGCGTCGCTCCACCCAGGTGCGCGTGACCTGGGGTGATCGTGTGGTCACCGTGGGCGGTGACGCCCCGGTGCGCGTGCAATCGATGACCAACACCGACACAGTCGATGCGATTGGGACCGCCATCCAGGTCAAGGAACTGGCGATTGCCGGTTCGGAAATGGTCCGCATCACCGTCAACACCCCCGAGGCGGCAGAGGCCGTTCCGCATGTGCGCGATCAGCTCGACCGCATGGGCATCGACGTGCCGCTGGTCGGTGATTTTCACTACAACGGTCATCGCCTGCTGACCGATTACCCGGCGTGTGCCGAGGCGCTGTCCAAGTACCGCATCAACCCCGGCAACGTGGGCAAGGGCGACAAGCACGACCGGCAGTTTGGTCAGATGATCGAGGCCGCCGCCCGCTGGAACAAGCCGGTGCGCATCGGTGTGAACTGGGGCAGTCTGGACCAGGAGCTGCTGGCCAGCCTGATGGACCAGAACAGTGCCCGGGCCAATCCATGGGATGCCCGACAGGTGATGTACGAAGCGTTGATCACCTCAGCAATCGATTCGGCGCACATGGCCGAACGCATGGGCTTGCGGCGTGACCAGATCATCCTGTCGTGCAAGGTCAGTGGCGTGCAGGATCTGATTTCCGTTTATCGCGAGCTGGCTCGCCGCACCAACCACGCGCTGCATCTCGGGTTGACCGAGGCGGGCATGGGCACCAAGGGCACGGTGGCGTCGGCGACGGCCCTGTCCATCCTGCTGCAAGAAGGCATTGGCGACACGATTCGCGTTTCGCTCACGCCGCAGCCGGGCGAGGCCCGCACGCAGGAAGTGGTGATTGCCTCCGAAATTTTGCAGGCACTGGGCCTGCGTGTGTTCGTGCCCAGCGTGACCGCTTGCCCTGGATGCGGCCGCACCACCAGCACCACCTTTCAGGAAATGGCCAAGCAAATTGATGATTTCCTTCGCGCGCAGATGCCAGTCTGGCGTGTTCGCTACCCCGGTGTCGAGGGCCTCAAGGTCGCCGTGATGGGCTGCATCGTGAACGGCCCCGGCGAGAGCAAGCATGCCGACATCGGCATCAGTCTGCCAGGCTCGGGTGAAGCGCCAGCTGCCCCCGTGTTCATTGATGGCGAGAAACGGCTGACACTGCGCGGCGACGCGATTGCCAGCGAGTTCCAGGCCATCGTCGAGAACTACATTGAAAAGCGCTTCGGTCAGACCGCTACCGAAGCCGCGTAAAACCCATGACAGACAACCACACTGCGGGCAAGGCAGGCCAGTCGCCTGCGCCAAAAATACAGAAACTGGCTGGCGTGAAGGGGATGAACGACATCCTGCCGCCAGACTCCGCCCGCTGGGAATGGCTGGAGGACAAGGTGCGCTCCCTGATGCAGCGCTACGCCTACCGCAACATCCGCACCCCCATCCTGGAGCACACACAGCTGTTTGTGCGTGGTATCGGCGAAGTCACCGACATTGTCGAGAAGGAGATGTATTCCTTTGAAGACCGCTCCGACAAATACGGCGACCACGACCACCTGACCATGCGCCCCGAAAACACCGCCAGCGTGGTGCGTGCGGTGACCGAGCACAACCTGCTGTACGACGGCGGCAAGCGCCTGTTTTACATGGGGCCGATGTTCCGTCGGGAACGGCCCCAGCGTGGCCGCTACCGGCAGTTTCACCAGATCGGCGCCGAAGCGCTCGGATTCGCCGGGCCCGATGTCGACGCCGAGCTGATCCTGCTCGCCACCGCGCTCTGGAAAGAACTGGGCCTGACCGACTGGCGCCTGGAGATCAACAGCCTCGGCCAGCCGCAGGAGCGTGCGCTGCACCGCGCCCAGCTGATTGCGCACTTCCAGCAGCACGAGAGCCTGCTCGACGAAGAAGCCCGCCGCCGCCTGCACAGCAACCCCTTGCGCATTCTGGACACCAAGAACCCGGCGATGAAGCCGGTGGTCGAAAGTGCGCCGCGCCTGATCGATTTCCTGGGGCCTGAATCCCTGGCCCATTTTGAGGGGCTCAAGGCCATCCTCGATGCCAACGACATTCCGTGGACGCTCAATCCGCGGCTGGTGCGCGGGCTGGACTACTACAACCTGTCGGTGTTCGAGTTTGTGACCGACCGGCTCGGCGCTCAGGGCACGATTTGCGCAGGCGGCCGGTATGACTACCTGATCGAGCAAATCGGCGGCAAGACCGCACCGGCGGTGGGCTGGGCGCTCGGCGTCGAGCGTGTACTGGAATTGCTGAAAGAGCAGGGCGCCGAGGTTCCTGCAGTGGTGCCTGACGCCTACGCGGTGGTTCCGGCTTCCAGCGCACTGCCGACGGTTCTCAAAACCCTGCAGTCGCTGCGTGCCTGCGGCGTGAGCGTGCAGATGCATGCCGCCGCCACCTCGGAAGGCATGGGCAGCATGAAGTCGCAGTTCAAGCGTGCGGATGCCAGTGGCGCCCGCTTCGCGTTGATTTTTGGCGACAGTGAGTTGGCCCAGGGCTGTGTCGCCGTCAAGCCCCTGCGAGGCGAGCAGCCAGACGCGGGTGCCGGGACGGGTTCGGCACAGGTCCTGCAGCCGCTGGCAATGGTGGCCGACTGGGCGATCACGCTGCGCGGCTGAGCGCAGGCGCGACCCCAGGGCTCCCGGGCCGCTTCCGGGCGGCCCTCTACAATCACCCATCCCGCGAACCGGCCCGACAGGGGCTGTCGGGCAGCAAAGAAATTCTTATGGCAAAACATCTCGATTTGGACGAACAGGAGCAGCTGGACCAGCTCAAGCACTTCTGGAAGCAGTACGGCGACATGATCACCTGGGTGCTGATCGCCGTGTTCGGCGCATTCGCCGCATGGAATGGTTACCAGTACTGGCAGCGCAACCAGTCGGCACAGGCCTCGGTGATGTACGACGAGGTCGAGCGTGCCGTGCAGTCTGGCGATGTGGCACGCATTGACCGGGCTCTCGCCGACATGAAAGACCGTTTTGGCAGCACCACCTACGCGCAGCAGGCGGCCTTGCTGGCCGCCAGGGTCTACCACGACAAGGGCAATGCCGATGCATCCCGTGCCGCGCTGAACTGGGTGGCAGACAAATCCCCGGATGAAGGCTACAAGGCTATCGCCCGCTTGCGTCTGGCTGCATTGCTGTTTGACAAGAAGTCCTACGACGAGGCGCTGCAGCAGGTGACCGGTACATTCCCGAATTCCTTTGCGCCGCTGGCCGCTGACCGGCGCGGCGACATTCTGCTGGCTCAGGGCAAGAAGCCCGAGGCGATTGCCGAATACGAAAAAGCATTCAAAGGCCTGGATGACCGGACCGACTACCGCCGTCTGGTGGAGGTGAAGCTCAACGCGCTGGGCGTGGACCCAGTCGCAGCCCAGACACCGACGGCCGATTCAGCACCCGCAACCGAGGTAAAGAAATGATTCACCATTCACGGGTTTCTTTGGCGCGATCAGCCCGACTGTCAGCGACCATCCTGCTGACGGCAGCGTTGGCCGGCTGCTCCGTGTTCAGCATGTTCAGCGGCCCCAGCAAGCCTCAGCCAGCGGAGTTGCAGCCAGTGACGGCGCTGGTGTCGGCCCGTCAAAGCTGGGTCACACGTGTCGGCAACATCAATTTCCCCGCAGAGATGGGTGTGTCTGGCAGCACCGTGGCTGTGGCCAGCGGCGACGGCACCGTGGCCCTTCTGGATGCAGCCAGCGGGCGTGACATCTGGCGTGTGGCACTGAACACCGGGATTGCCGCCGGCGCCGGCAACGACGGCAAGGTGGTGGCCGTGGTCACCCGCGCCAACGAAGTGGTCGCCCTGCAGGATGGCCGCGAACTGTGGCGCCAGAAGCTGGGCGCGCAGGCCTTTACGGCGCCGTTTGTCGCAGGCTCACGTGTGTTTGTGCTGGCCGCAGACCGCTCAGTCAATGCCTTTGACGGACAGACGGGTCGCAAGCTCTGGACGCAGCAACGACCCAACGAGCCGCTGGTGCTGCGCCAATCGGGTGTGATGCTGGCGGTGGGTGACACCCTGGTGGTGGGCCTGTCGGGCCGCCTGGCCGGGCTCAACCCGACCAATGGCAGCATCCGCTGGGAGGCGCCAATTGCCTCGCCCCGTGGAATCAACGATGTGGAGCGCCTGGTCGATCTGGTTGGCCGTGTCAGCCGCCAGGGTGAGGTGGTCTGCGCGCGGGCCTTTCAGACCGGCATTGGTTGCGTGAATGCAGCGCGTGGCGCGTTACTCTGGACCAAGCCAGCCAACGGCGTACAGGGCATTGACGGTGATGACCGCGCGCTGTTTGGCACCGAAGCTGATGGCACCGTGAACGCCTGGAAGCGCACCGATGGCGAGCGACTCTGGTCAACCGACAAATTGCGTTTCCGCAGCCTGACTGCTCCACTGGTGGTCGGCCGGTCCATCGCCATGGGCGATTTCGCCGGCTTTGTACATCTGCTGTCGCGTGAGGACGGTTCCTTGCTGAACCGCCTGCCCACCGACGGCTCTGCCATCGCCAGCTCGCCCGTGCTGGTCGGCAACACCCTGGTGGTGTTGACGCAAAACGGTGGCGTTTACGGATTCCAGCCCCAGTAAGGGGCGATACAAGGGGCGTTTTGCTCCGTCTGAAGCTGATTGATGAAACCTGTCATTGCACTGGTTGGCCGCCCGAACGTGGGCAAGTCAACCCTTTTCAACCGGCTGACCAAGACGCGGGATGCGATCGTGGCCGATTTCGCCGGGCTGACACGGGATCGTCATTACGGTAACGGCAAGCTCGGTCCTCACGAGTACATCGTGATCGACACCGGCGGCTTTGAGCCCGACGCGGCTTCGGGTATTTACAAGGAAATGGCCAAGCAGACCCGGCAGGCCGTCGCCGAAGCCGATGTGGTGGTTTTTGTGGTCGATGCGCGCGCCGGCATCAGCGCCCAGGACCACGACATCGCCAAGTACCTGCGCAAGCTGGGCAAGCCCACCGTGCTCACGGCCAACAAGGCCGAAGGCATGACCGAGGGCGTGCAGCTTTCGGAGTTTTTCGAACTGGGGCTGGGCGAAGTTCTGCCGGTGTCGGCTTCCCATGGGCAGGGCATGCGCTCGCTGGTGGACATGGCTTTGGCGCCTTTGCATCTGCCCGACCCGGACGAAGAGGTCGAACCGCAAGACCCGTCGGTGATTCGACTCGCAGTAGCTGGCCGGCCCAATGTGGGTAAATCGACCCTGATCAACACCTGGCTGGGCGAGGAGCGCCTGGTGGCGTTTGACCTGCCCGGCACCACCCGCGACGCCATTTCGGTGCCGTTTGAAAAAGCAGGCCAGAAGTTTGAACTGATCGACACCGCCGGCCTGCGCCGCAAGGGCAAGGTGTTTGAGGCGATCGAGAAGTTCTCGGTGGTCAAGACCCTGCAGGCCATCGAGAGCGCCGACGTGGTGCTGCTCTTGCTGGACGCGACGCAAGGCGTGACCGATCAGGACGCCCACATCGCCGGCTTCATTCTGGAAAGCGGTCGGGCGGTGGTTCTGGCGGTCAACAAATCCGACGCCATCGATTCCTACCAGCGTGAA
>CALSAU010000035.1:0-11423 GCA_943372985.1 Polaromonas sp. YR568
CTTGCTATTGATGCGCCTTGGGGCTCGGGAAAATCGTGGATCGCTAAACGCCTACCGAGTCATTTCGAAAATGACGATCGCATTGGAAAATGTGTTTATATAGATGCGTTTGAGTTCGACTATCACCAAGATCCATTTGCGGTACTAGCATCGACAATTATTTCCAGTTACCAAAACCAATCAAAAGAAGTTGCCAACTTTAAGAAGGCCGCGAAGAAAGTTCTTACCAATAGTGCTCCAGCAGTAGCAAAAAGCATTATCAACGTAGGATTTAAGGCCGTAGGAATTGATACCGACATCATCGCAACGGCTGTCGCCGACGGAATAGGTACCGCCAGCGAAAAGTCTATCGAGACGATGCTCGCAACCGCGTCGCAAACTAGTGCTGCAATCGAGATATTTAAGCAGAGGCTGACAGAACTCACCATCACAAGCGCAGCTGATGTGCCTCTGGTCATAGTGATTGATGAACTGGACAGGTGTCGCCCCAGCTACGCCTTGGAGCTGTTAGAGCGAGTCAAGCATCTTTTCGACGTTCCGAATGTTGTATTTGTCCTATTTGTCCACACTCCTGCACTACACAGCGCGATACGAAAGACGTACGGAACAGAAATTGATCCGTCAGGTTATTTGAGGAAATTTATTTCCATGACCATTGGTCTGCCGATTGCAGAAAAACCAAATTACTCGGCCTCTGATCATACGAATTTCTTTAGGAAATTCCTAAACGCGCAATACCCACTAGATACAAATTTATTAAGCAATAAAGAAGAAGAGTTTCGCGAATCCCTCGTTGCTTTTTCATCGGTATTTATTGCGAGCTTTCGGGACATAGAAAACGTCATGTTGCTTTGGCAGCTGATTTCTAGTCGAATCAGGTCCGACCCACTGTTTTGTGCGTATCTGTTGCTATTAAAAGTTTGTGATGAAAAACAACTCCAAGAACTTCGTCGAAACTCTGCGTTGGCCTTCAAGAAAGAGACTGCCCGGTTTAAGGTCAACGAGGACGGACGGGAACACCACTATGTCACCTACGCAAAAACCGTGCTTGCCTTTGCAGCGAATGAAAAAGACTATGTCAATAATCCTTCTAGCTGGCCTCACCAAAATGTACTGCCACTACAAGATGGTCAAAGAGCTGTTATGAACTTAACCCGCGCGTTAAACGATCTGGACCTGGAGTATCTGCGCGTTTAATAACTTGAGCGACTGACCTCTCACGCGGGGCAGTTCGCTGTTAGTGCCACTTCTTAAAGCTAGGTAGAGTTGTTCTGCGTTGAATCTTTCCTCTGAACTGACATTTGCTCGCGGCCTATTCAATCACAACTTGTACATCTCAATGCATCTTTCTAGCTCAACGAGAATTTTTCACGCACTCCTACTAATTGCCGCAGTTCTCTGCTGGTCAAACGTCGCCTACGCTCAACTGACCGACGAAGTCCCCTTCATCACTACTCCGGACAACGTCACGCTGGAAATGCTGAACAGCGCTGGCGTCAAGCGCGGCGACCACGTGATTGATCTCGGATCAGGCGATGGGCGAATCGTGATCACCGCGGCCAAGCGGTTTGAGGCGACGGGTCTGGGTGTGGAGATTGATCCACGGCTGGTGGAAGCCAGCAACACCAGCGCGCGCAATGCGGGCGTGGCCGACAAGGTGGAGTTCCGGGTGCAGGACCTGTTCAAGACCGATCTGTCGGCGGCGACCGTGATCACCATGTATTTGCTGCCGGAGTTCAACCTCCAGTTGCGCCCGGCCATCCTCGCGCTCAAGCCGGGCACACGCATTGTTTCGCACGACTGGGACATGGGCGACTGGCTGCCTGACCGCACCACGGTGCTGCCGGTGCCCGACAAAGTGGTCGGGCACGACAAGTCGAGCAAGGTGCATTTGTGGACCGTGCCCGCCCGGGTGGAGGGGCTGTGGTGTGCCAGCGGTCTGCTGCGCGGTGCGAGCCTGCGTCTGTCGCAGAAGTACCAGGCCTTTGAAGGCACGCTGGCCTGGCGTGACCGCACACGGCCCATTGCAGGTTTGATCAGCGGCGCCGAGCTTCGCACCCCTGCAGGCAGCAGCGGCGAACTGGTGCTGCAGGCCGTTGATGACGTGCTGCGCATTACGTCGGCCCGCGGCAATCTGGCAATGGCGCAAGGTCAAACCTTCACGCGTACCACCGGCGCTTCATGCAGCTGAGCTGACGCAGCCATGCAGGCGCAAGACATTCTTCATTTCTGGTTTGAGGAGCTGACTGACAAGCAGCACTTCGTCAAAGACCTCGCGCTTGACGAAACGATTCGCACACGCTTTGGCGCAACGCTGGGAGCCGCTGCGCGGTGTGAGCTGTTTGCCTGGCGCGCGACACATGGCGGCCGGCTGGCGGAAATCATTGTGCTGGACCAGTTTTCGCGCAATATTTTTCGTGACAGGCCGCAGGCTTTCGCACAAGACGCCTTGGCGCTGGCCCTGGCCCAAGAGCTGGTGGCTAGGGGGCAAGACCAGCTGTTAAACACTGCCGAGCGCCGCTTTGCCTACATGCCGTACATGCACAGCGAATCGCCGCTGATCCATGTGCAGGCCGTGCGCCTGTTCTCGCAGCCAGGGCTTGAAGACGGTTTGAGCTATGAGATACGCCACAAAGCCATCATTGACAGGTTTTGCCGCTATCCGCACCGCAATGCCGTGCTGGGCCGGGCTTCCACGGCTGAAGAAACGGCATTTTTAAGCGAGCCAGGCTCGTCGTTCTAGCGTGGCCACGGCGGCCACGGCGCCCGCTGAATCAATTCTGCACATCGACACAAACTACCGCTGTTGGCTGACACGCCACGGCCGGGCAAGCTGTCCTAATGAAGCTTTCAGGAGAGTTGCATGAAAGATTCAACAGCACCACCCGCCGCTGAGCCTGTTCCCCTGGCTGGCACGATTGCAGGCTGCGTGACTTACAGGTCCGGTGATGGCGCGCCGATTGAAATACCGATGGGTCCGGTAGAGGTGACGCTGGCACCCGACAGCGCCACGCTGAGCTGGGACGCTGGCGACGGCGTCGCAGGGCTCACCGCCATGCCGCGCACGCAGTTTGACGACTATGTGAAGAAAGGCTTGATCGCGATGGGGGCCAGCAAGCCCGGCAAAGCGGCAGCCTGACGGTTTGTCGATCGGGGCCGTCGAGCGCGGTTGGGCCAGCAAGGCGAAAATACGCCTTTATTCCAACAAGCTTCAAAGAGACAAACCCCCATGACCCAAACCACCCAAGCCCGCTCCATCCAGCTCACCGAATTTGGCGCCCCCGAGGTGATGCGCCTGGCCACGCTGGACCTGCCCGCACCCGCTGCGGGCGAAGTGCAACTGCGCCAGACCGCCATCGGCTTCAACTACATCGACATTTACCAGCGCGCGGGCAAGTACCCGCTGCCCACGCCAACCGGCCTGGGCCACGAGGCAGCTGGTGTGGTGGAAGCTCTTGGTGAAGGCGTGACCGACCTGAAAGTGGGCGACCACGTGGTGTACATGAACGCCGGTGTTGGCGCCTATGCGGACCGGCGCAATGTGCCGGCGGGCAAGCTGGTGAAGATTCCGGCCGGCATCAGCGACGAAGCTGCTGCCGCGGTGTTCTTCAAGGCCATGACGGCGCAGTACCTGGTGAAGAAAACCCACCCGGTGCAGCCGGGCGATGTGGTGCTGGTGCATGCCGCCGCCGGTGGTGTGGGGCTGATTCTGTGCCGCTGGGCCAAGGCGCTGGGTGCCACCGTGATCGGCACCGCAGGCTCTGCCGCCAAATGCGCGCTGGCCGTGGCCGAAGGCGCCGATGTGTGCATCGACTACACCCAGCCCGACTGGGTGGCGCAGGTGATTGCCGCCAGTGGTGGCCGCAAGGCGCGGGTGGTGTATGACTCGGTGGCGCAGCACACCTTCATGGGCTCGCTCGATTGCGCTGCGCCTTTCGGCATGGTGGTGCTGTACGGCGCCGCCTCCGGCCCGGCACCCGCCATTGAGCCGGAGCTGCTCAACAAGAAGGGCTGTCTCTTCCTCACGCGGCCTTCGGTTTTCCCGCACAACGCTGACCCGGCCACCTTCCGCGCCAATGCGGCCGATGTGTTTGCCGCCATGGCCAGCGGCGCGGTGCGTGCAACGATTGGCGCACGCTTTTCGCTGGAGCAGTTGCCCGACGCTCACCGAGCCGCCGAAGCCCGCCAGACGACCGGCGCCATCGTCATCGTGCCTTGAAGCCCTTGCAGGCCAATCCGTCCAGGTCTGGTGCACTCGGCAGCAATGCGCCCGCAGTGGGCGGCGCGCTGTTCAGCCCGGCAGCAGACCGCAACAAGCAGGACATCCTAGCCACACTGCGCGAGGTGCTGGCGCCCCGGGCCGCTGGCGGCAACGCACTGGAGATCGCTTCGGGTAGCGGCCAGCATGTGGTGTGGTTTGCGCGGCACCTGCCGCAGTGGACCTGGCAGCCCAGCGACCCGCTGCCCGAGGCACTGGACTCGATTGCAGCGCTCACCACGGCCGAGGGCCTGACGAATGTGCGCCCGCCCCTGCAGCTGGATGTGATGGCGCCCACATGGCTGCCCGACGATACGAAGTTCGACGCAATTTACTGCGCCAACATGCTGCACATCGCGCCGTGGGCCGCCTGCACTGCGCTGATGCACGGCAGCTCGTGCCACCTGGCGCCAAGCGGCGTGCTCATCACCTACGGGCCGTTTCTGGAGCGTGACGTGCCCACCTCCGAGGGCAATCTGTCGTTTGACCAGAGCCTGCGCGCACGCGATGCAGCCTGGGGCATTCGCCAGCGCGAAGCGGTGGAGGCCGAAGCCCACACTGCAGGCTTGCGGCTTGCCGCGCGGCACGCCATGCCGGCCAACAACCTGCTGCTGGTCTGGGCCCGGGCTGAATGACGATGCCTCCGCTACGCCTTGCCCTGCTGGTGTCGCTGGCCATGCTGGCCTTTGCGGGCAATTCGCTGCTGTGCCGCATGGCGCTGAAAGCCACCAGCGCTGGCGACTCGGGCATTGACGCTGCCAGCTTCACGGTGATGCGCATGGTGTCCGGGGCGGGCGTGCTGTGGCTGCTGGTGCAACTGCGCAGTGTCCAGCGCACAGACCCCGCATCGCCGCCTGCACCGACTGTGAAGACGCTCGGGGGCAACTGGCTATCGGCAGCGGCCCTGTTTGCCTACGCCATGTGCTTTTCGCTGGCCTACGTCAGCATGCCGGCGGCCACGGGCGCCCTGCTGCTGTTCGGGGCCGTACAGGCCACGATGACGGGCTATGGTCTCTGGCAGGGCGAACGTCTGGGCAAGCGCCAACTGGCAGGCCTGGCGCTCGCGCTGGCGGGGCTGGTGGTGCTGATGCTGCCGGGGCTGGCCGCGCCGTCGCTGCTCAGTGCGGTGCTGATGATCACTGCCGGTGTGTCCTGGGGTATTTATTCGGTGCGCGGCAAGCGAGGCTCTGCACCTGGCGCAGCCGCGACAGACCCGACACGCGAGACGGCAGGCAACTTTGTACGCACCGTGCCCATGGTGTTGCTGTGGGCGCTGCTGGCGCGCCACCAGCTGACGCCCGATGGCATGGGCCTGTGGCTGGCCTTTTTGTCGGGCGCGGTCACCTCGGGCCTGGGTTACGCGATCTGGTACCACGCCCTGCCCGCCCTGAAGACCACCCAGGCGGCGGTGGTGCAACTGAGCGTTCCGGTGATTGCCGCGCTGGGCGGTGTGGTGCTGCTGGCCGAATCGCTTTCGCTGCCGATGGTGCTGGCCTCTGCGGCAGTGCTCGGCGGTATTGCGCTGGTGACGCTGGGCAGGAAATAGGTGTCCCCGCGCCTGACGGCAATAGCCTAGCCGATACCCGTCAGCGCGAGATAGGCCTGACGCGTGTCGGCCCCCACTGCCGCAAGCACTTGCGCGTGACTGGTCTTGTGGCGTGCCAGCAGGCGTGCATCCGCCACCGCACGGGAATTACAGAACCAGTGGCAGGTGTGCTGCATCAGGAACAGCTCGGCCGACATCGTGAAGGCCTTGTCGCGCGGTGTGCGTTGCAGGGCGTTGGTGGCGGCCTGCGTGAGCCCGTGCGCATGGATGGCTAACGCCTTGCGCAAATCAAAAGTGGCCTGCGGAAACATCTGCGTGGCCATGGGAATGCCGATGGGCAGCTTGCTCACCCGCGTCTCGACCTCTCCCCGCTTTGCAAAGTCGGCCACAAAGCGCTCGAACTGCTCGCACAGCTGGGTTTCATTGGCGTCCAGATAGCGCCAGATCTGCTCGCGGCGGGTGGGGTCGGGCTCGCCCAGGGCACGCAGATAACCATCAGCCACGGTTTCCATGAGTTTTTCAATCTGGAACTGCATCAGGTGCTGGCCCAGCAGCACCACGCGGCGCAGGCGCTCCCGCTTGCGAAACACAAAGAAAACCAGGGTGGCCAGCAGTGCCAGGGGAAGGAGGTCGATCACGGGTGGGATTGGATCAGGGGTGGGCCAGCAGGCAATCAGAAGGCTTGATTAGAAGACTTGATTGTGACTTTCATCGGGAAGAAGGGCCGCAAGAAAGCGGTTCAACCTGAAGCACCAGAGGGACTTCAACAACGACTCGAGCCTGCACGCTGTCGCCCTGCCATTGATACCTACTTGCGGCCAGACTCAGCGGCGCGCTGGCGCCAGGGTGAAGTAAAAGGTGGCGCCCTGATTCACCTTGCTTTCGGCCCACACCTGCCCGCCGTGCCGCTCGATGACGCGCTTCACCGTCGCCAGACCAATGCCGGTGCCCGGGAAGTCACCCGGCGAATGCAATCGTTCGAAAGTGCCGAACAGCTTGCCGCCGAAGGCCATGTCAAAACCGGCGCCGTTGTCCCTCACGTAGAACACCGGCACGCCGTCGCTTCCCGGCTGAGCGCCCACCTCAATGCGCGGCTGGGCCTGCCGGGACGTGAACTTCCATGCGTTGTCGAGCAGGTTCTGAAGCACCGCCGCCAGCAGGCGCGGATCGCCCCGACCCTGCAGGCCCTCCTGCACATGCACCTCGACCTGCGATTCACGCCTGGGATCGCGGTCGCGGCAGCTCACCTCAATGCGGCGGGCCAGCGCCGACAGGTCCACGATCTCCGAGCGGATCTGCTCCTGCGACAGGTGCGCCAGCGTCAGCAGCCCCTCGATCAGCTCGCCCATGTGCTTGACGCCGACGCCGATGCGGTTGAGGTAATGCTTGCCCTTGTCGCTGATGTGCTCGGACTCCAGCTTGAGCAGCAGCTGGCTGAAACCATCGACCGTGTTCAGCGGCGAGCGCAGGTCGTGCGACACCGAGTAGGCGAACGATTCCAGCTCCTTGTTGGCAGCGGCCAGTTGGGCGGTGCGCAGCTCCACGCGCGCTTCCAGCTCGCTGTTGAGTGTCAGGATTTCCTGTTGCTGCTGGCGGCGCTCAGACACATCACGCTCCACCGCCACCCAGTGCGTATAGCGACCGGTGGGGTCGGCAATCGGCGTCACGTCGATCTCCAGCCACAGCGCCTGCCCTGACTTGGTCTGCACCACCACCTCGCCGCGAACCGGCTGCCACTTTTGCATGGCGGCGCGAATGCGCTCCCGCTCCGCCCGATGGCTGTGCGGCGCCCACACAAAACCGGGCGTGTTGCCCACGGCTTCCTCCCGGGTGTAGCCGGTGTGGCGCTCGAAGGCGTCATTCACAAAGACGATGCGCGGCGTAGACTCGCCATCGTCTGGCGCCTGCATGATGACCACGATGTCATTGAGGCGCGACACCGCCGTTTCCAGCAGGCGCAACTGGTCCTGCTGGGCACGCAGGGCAGTCACGTTCTGGAAATACACCGCAAGCCCGGCCTCGGTCGGGTAGGCATGGATGCTGAACCAGGAATCGAGCGGCTCGTAGAAGTTGTCGAACTGGGCGGTGCGCCGGGTTGCCATGGCCTGGCGGAACTCGGTTTCGACGATGGTGCCCAGCGTGAGTGGGAACACCTCCCAGAAATTCTCGCCCAGCAGCTCCTGCCGGGTGAGCTTGAGCATCTGCTCGGCATGGCCGTTGACGAAGCGGAAGTTCCAGTCCTTGTCCATCAACAGGAAGCCGTCGGTGATGCTCTCCAGCGTGTCGGTGAGTTGCACTTCCAGCGCCCGCATACGGGCCTCGGCCAGCTTCTGCTCGGTGATGTCCTGAAAGGCGCCCTGCAGGCGAACAATGTTGCCATCGGCATCGCGCTGCGCTTCGCCGATGGAGCGCACCCAGATCTGCCGGCCCTTGGCCGTGAGCTTGGGCAACACAAACTCGTAGGGCGTTCCGTGCTGCGCGCAGGCCTCGACATGGCGGATCACGGTGGAGCGGTGCTCTGGCAGAAAGTAATTGATGCCCTCCTGCAGCGTCGGCACATAGCCTGGGGGCACATCGTGAATGGCGCAGTTCTCGTCGGACCAGGTGAGCTTGCGTTCGGGCAGGTCGATCGTCCAGCCGCCCAGGTGCGCCACACGACCGGCGATGCGGTTCATCAGCATGTTTTCTTCCAGACTCACTGCTGCCTGCTTCAGCTCGTCAATGTCTGTGAAGGTGCCGACCCACTGGATCACATAGCCCATGGCATCGCGCTGGGGAACGGCGCGGCCCAGCATCCAGCCATGGTGACCATCTGCGCGGCGGATGCGGCATTCGCCCTCGAACGATTCGCCGTGGGCCAGGGCGTGTGACCATTGCGTGGTGACGCGGGCCAGGTCGTCGGCGTGAAGCTGGGCCAGCCAGCCGGCAGACAGGCTCTGCTCGCCAGAAAGGCCGGTGTAGTCGATCCACTTGCGATTGAAGGCGGTGCAGCGTCCGTCAGCGCTGGCCAGCCACACCATGTGCGGCATGGCGTCCATCAGCATTTCCAGCTGGGGTTCTGTCACGCTGCAAGCCTTTGCTGGCGCGCTGGCTTGCCAGCAGATTGAATGGGTACATGGACAGGCACAGGCCAATGGCAGTCCGGCACCACGACGGTGCGGCCATCCCTGGACGATGCTTTCTGCTGGCTCAACTGCATGTGTGTCTTTCCGCGCGTGAAGCCCATCAGCGGTGTCCTGCAGCAGCCCGCGCTGCCCTGCAGAAGGGAAACACAGAAGCGCATGAACACGATCAAATGACGTCACGCGCCCTCTGAGTTTAGCGCGTGAAATTTGCACGGTCCGCGATTTGTCTCACCTCGTTTTCGGCTTGACGCCGCGGTAGTTCATTGGTTCTAAACAGCCGATGGAAACGGATAAAGACAGGCGACCAAATGCCTTCTTTAGAACTACATCCCGTGCATGTTCCGCGTGCATTGCAGCGCACGTTGGGAGCGGGCTGGAGTACAGACAAGAAAAAACCGCCCGTTGGGGCGGCTTTTCACGGGGCAGCTTGATTGCCTACTGGCCGAGGAGGATCTGGAAGATCAAGCCCGTGTTATTGGCAACCAGAACATAGTCGTTGCCGGTCTGGACCCAGTGGTAGCCCGCAGGCGGCGCACTGAGGCGATGGCCACGCCAGTCGTCCACCCAGTAACCGCGGTCACGGTACTGCACAGGCAGGCGCTGGCCTTTGTAGAAGGCGTGGTCGGGTCCGGCACCGCGCCCGCCAGCCTGCGAGAACGCGGGCGGGCCGCGCCGGACGCCATCGCTTCGGTTATCGCTGTGGCCGTAGTAGCGCCCGTCGTCATGGTCACCGCCATGCTTGCCGTGGGCCTTCTGGTGCTTTTTGTACTGCTTGTGGTCGTCGTGTCCACGCTTGCCGTGGTCCTTGTCCTTGGCCAGCGCAAGGCCGCCAAAGGCAAGGGAGGCCACCGTCAGGACGGCCATCAGGGTTTTGTTTTTCATGCGGTTCTTTCGTGAAGATCGTGAAGGATGCGCGGCGGCGCTTCAGTGCGCCGCCGGCCGGGCTCAACCGCGATTACCCGCGATTGCGCCTGTCGTTCTGGATCATGCGTTCGACCTGATCGCGCAGCGCGGCCACTTCATTGCGCAGCTGGCGGCGTTCCTGCTGGGTCACCACACCATCGGCCTTGAAATCCATTTCATGGCGCTGGATTTGCCGCTCGCGGCGCTGCAGCCGTTGCGCTTCGCGCTGGCTGATGCGTCCCATGCGCACACCTTCGTCGATGCGCTGGCTGATGTTGTACTGGGCGTTGTCGATGCCGGGCGTGTTACCTGCATTGCCGGGGTATCCGGGCTGGCCGGGTTGACCCGCAACGGCGCCGTTCGCGATCAGGCGTTCGACTTCATTGCTCAGGGCCGCGAGATCGGCGCGGATCTGCTGACGCTCCTGGGGGGACATGTCGCCGTTGGACTTGTACTGACTTTCACGGGCGGTGATTTCGCGGTCGCGGCGGTACAGGGACTGCGCTTCGGCTGGCGTGATACGCCCTGCCTGCATGCCCTGCTGGATGCGGGCACTGATGTTCTGCTGCGCCTGGTCGATCTGCGGCGTGTAGGTGGTCTGCGCCATTACGGGGGCAAACGCCATGCCTGCGAACAGTGCTGATGCGATGAAAGAGGCTTTGAAAATTTTCGATGTCATGAGGTTCTCCTGCGTGTGGATGGACTGACCAACCACCGGGGTGTGACCTGCAGGCCCCGGAACGGATTTCGGAGCCCACAAGCCACACATCAGGCGGCGACCGGGGCACCGCTTTCTGAAGGCGTTTGTGCTGTCCCGGTGAATGCATTGTTGGACTGCGATTGCAAAGCGCGTGTAAGCCAATCAGAGCTTTACCGGGTAATTACCTCGCGATTGCAATGGTGTCCAGATGCCTTGCACCGCCCTTCCAGAGATGCGCTGGCGTTCAGTTCGCCAGCGGGTGCCCCGCCGCCTCGACAAAAGGCTGCAGCAAGCCGTGCACTCTCAGCTGGAATCATGCGTGCAGCCAGTCGGACGGGGCCCCGAGTTCGTAAAGCTGGCCGTGCTTCACGCGCGCTGCTCTGAATCGCCAATCGCGTGCTTAGGGTGAAATCCGCCAAGGGTGGGCTGGAAATCAGAGCTTTTTACCCCCAGTTCCTGTGGGTCACCTTGTGGATAAAAGGGTGGAAAAAGCGCGCGGGCCTTGCCAGCATTGGGCTGGAACGGGATGCCTGCAAAATGCTCAGCCCCACGCCGCCGAGGGTCGGGCCGAAAATGCTAACTTCCTTGCCATCGACCGGATAGGAAGTCCGGCACTCACTTCGACTGGAACGCTCCGATGCTGCAATCCCTGCAAAGCCTTTTTGATTCCTTTGTGTCGGCAAGCACCAGCGCGGCCCCCGCCGACCGCGAGCATGCGCTGCAACTGGGCACGGCGGTGTTGCTGGTGGAGGTGATGCGGGCCGACCCGCAGATCCAGCCCGCCGAGCGCAGTGCCGTGCTGGGTGCGCTGCGCGCCAAGTTTGCGCTCAGCAGCACCGAGCTGGAGCGGCTGGTGGCGCTGGCTGAGCAGGAGGCGCAGGGGCTGTACGA
>CALSAU010000036.1:0-11132 GCA_943372985.1 Polaromonas sp. YR568
GCTGCCCGTCCATGTGGTGGTCGCCCAGACTGATACCGCGGGGGAGGCGATTGTCGAGTTGCTGCCGCTGGAACAACAAGCCAAGCAGGACCGCGAAGAGCGACTGATCGACCAGGCGCAGGCCAACAAGGAGCTGATCCGCAACCTGGCCCACGAAATCAAGAACCCGCTGGGTGGCATTCGCGGTGCGGCGCAGTTGCTGCAAATGGAGATCGGCAAGGACCTGACCGAGTACACGCAGGTCATCATCCACGAGGCCGACCGCCTGCAGACGCTGGTGGATCGCCTGCTGGCGCCGCACCGCCGGCCGCATCTGGTGGGCGACGTCAATATTCACGAGGTCTGCGAGCGGGTGCGCTCGCTGATCGTGGCCGAGTTCCCGCGCGGCCTGCGCGTCATGCGCGACTACGACACCTCGATTCCCGAGTTCCGCGGCGACCGGGAGCAACTGATTCAGGCCGTACTGAACATTGCCCACAACGCCGCGCAAGCCCTGGCCGAGCGCATTGCAGCGGGTGATGCGCTGATCACTTTCAGGACCCGCGTGGTGCGACAGGTAACTTTCGGCAAGCAGCGCTATCGCTTGGCACTGGAATTGCATGTTATCGACAATGGGCCGGGTGTGCCGGACTCCATCAAAGACAGGATCTTCTATCCCCTGGTGTCAGGGCGAGAGGGTGGTTCGGGGTTGGGGCTGACATTGGCGCAAACTTTTGTCCAGCAACACCACGGTTTGATCGAGTGCGAAAGCAGACCCGGTTCTACAGACTTCAAGCTGCTGATTCCGCTGCCTTGAGGCCTTTGTAGCCATGGTTTGACACAGAAGATGCCCGGTGCCACCCGCACCGGCAACAAGAAAGGGACTGCACGACATGAAACCGATCTGGATCGTTGATGATGACCAGTCCATCCGGTTTGTTCTGGAAAAGGCCCTGCTCCGCGAAGACTTGCCGACCCGCAGCTTCACCAACCCGCGCGAAGTTCTCGCCGCCCTTGAAAACGCCACTGAAGAGGATGGTCCCCAGATCCTGGTCAGCGACATCCGCATGCCGGGCGGTTCGGGCCTCGATCTGCTGGAGAAGGTCAAGGAAAAGCTCCCCGGCCTGCCGGTGATCATCATGACGGCGTTCTCGGACCTCGACAGCGCGGTTTCCGCCTTTCAGGGCGGCGCCTTTGAATACCTGCCCAAGCCCTTTGACCTGCCCAAGGCGGTGGAGCTGATACGGCGTGCCGTCGAGGAAAGCCAGCGCGAGGAAGTCGCTGAAGAGCGCATGGCCGCCACACCTGAAATGCTCGGGCAGGCGCCGGCGATGCAGGACGTGTTCCGTGCGATTGGCCGCCTGAGCCAGAGCATGGTCACGGTGATGATCACGGGTGAATCCGGCTCCGGCAAGGAGCTGGTGGCGCGCGCACTGCACAAGCATTCACCGCGGGCCAATGGCCCTTTTGTGGCCATCAACACGGCGGCCATCCCCAAGGACCTGCTGGAGAGCGAGCTGTTCGGCCATGAGCGCGGCGCCTTCACCGGCGCGCAGACCATGCGCCGCGGCCGCTTCGAACAGGCCGAAGGCGGCACGCTGTTTCTCGATGAAATCGGCGACATGCCGTTTGACCTGCAGACGCGCCTGCTTCGGGTGTTGAGCGACGGGCATTTTTATCGGGTCGGCGGTCACAACGCCGTCAAAGCCAATGTGCGCGTGATTGCCGCCACCCATCAGGACCTCGAACAGCGGGTGAAAGAGGGCGGTTTCCGCGAAGACCTGTTCCACCGCCTCAACGTGATCCGCTTGCGCTTGCCCGCGTTGCGTGAGCGGCGTGAAGACGTATTCATGCTGGCCCGCCACTTCCTGCAGCAAAGTGCCAAGCAGCTTGGCGTGGAGCCCAAGCGCATTTCTGACGCGGCCTTGCAGCAGCTGAGCAATTTCGGCTTCCCCGGCAATGTGCGTCAGCTGGAAAACATTTGCCACTGGTTGACCGTGATGGCGCCAGCTCAGGTGATTGAGCCCAAGGATCTGCCGCCCGAGGTGCTGGGTTCGACCACTGAGGCGGCGAAGGTGGTGGTTCCTGCCGACAAGCCCGAGATGGGCAGTCACGCGATGCCGGTCGAGCGAGCTGTGGTGTCGGATACGTTGGCACCGTCGGTGTCTGCTTCTTCAACTTCTGCTGCCAGCACCATCGGTCTGGCGATGAACTGGGAGACAGGTCTTGAAGCGGAAGCGCTGGCCTTGCTCGCCACCGGACGCAGTGATGTGTGGGATGTGCTGACCCGGCGCTTTGAGTCCAAGCTCATCCAGACGGCATTGATCAACACCCGTGGCCGACGCATCGAGGCAGCGCAGAAGCTGGGTATTGGTCGCAACACCATCACGCGGAAGATTCAGGAACTCAATCTGGAGTGATCTTGCTCTGCCGTGCTGGCGATTTCCCGACTGGCGACGAGGCGGATTTCGCCCCTAAAATTTTCTGTCTTGGCAGAAAATTTCTGGAGTAAAAGCATGCAAACAACCTTGGGATCAACGGTGCAACCGGCAGCACGCGTGTGGGTGATAAGCGCATTTACCTTCCTTTTTGCGGCAGGTCTGTCTTCAGCGGCTCTAGCACTGGGCTGGTCGCCTGCCCGTGATGGGGCGGTACCTTCAGGTACGGTTTATGGCGGTAAGCAGACCAATCAGTACCTGGCCATCTGCCGGGCTTGGCACCAGAACGGCCTGCATCCAGGCAAGGTGGTGGGGCGTAACTGCAATATTGCGTGGGGTGGTCGCGAGATCACCGTCCCTTCCTATGAGGTGCTGGTCGGCAACGCACAGGATCTGCGCTTCACCGCCGCGTCGAACGGTGCGGTTCCCGCAAATCCTGTCCCTGGTGGGCAGGAGCCAGGTCGCCGGCTGTATATCTGCGTGGCTGAGTACAACGGCGGTACCCACCCGGGCAAGGTGGTTGGGCAGGGTTGCGAGATCGGATGGGGTGGGCGCGGTGTCTCCTTGCCGCGCTACCGTGTGCTCACTTACAAGAGCGGCGGCGCACTTCAGAACCCGGGCAACATGCCGCAGACACAGCCCAATCCGGCGAGCAGGGACCCCTTCGCCGGCTTTGGAATCACGGCACCGGCCATGCCGCCCCTGCCAGGCGAACTCACTATACCCACCCGTTGAACCCGGGCGAAGGGCGGACCGTCAGGCGCTGGCGAGTGTGACCACTACCGGCGCGTGATCGCTGGGCTTTTCCCATTTGCGTGGGACCCGGTCTATCGTGCACCCTTTGACCTGCGGCTTCAGTGGATCGCTGACGAGGATGTGGTCGATTCGCAGCCCCCGGTTTTTCTGATAGCCGAGCATCCGGTAGTCCCACCAGGAAAAGCTTTTGGGGGGCTGTTCAAACATCCGGAAGGCGTCGGTCAGGCCGAGCGCCTGCAACTGACGGAAATGCTCGCGCTCTTCCCGGGTGTGGTGAATCGTGTCGCGCAGTCCGTCAGGGTCAAACGAATCCTGGTCTTCCGGTGCAATGTTGAAATCGCCCAGCAGCATCAGCTGTGGATGGGCTGACAGTTCGGCGCGCACATAAGCCTGCAAGCCATCCAGCCATCGCATCTTGTAGGCGAACTTTTCGCTGCCCGGTTCCTGGCCGTTCACAAAGTAGCCGTTCACCACGCGGATGGGACCGGCGGGTCCATCCGCCGTGGCGGCAATCACCCGCGAATGCTCGTCCTCAAACCCGGTGATGTTTTTCACCACATCCCGCAGCGGCGTGCGCGACAAAATAGCAACGCCGTTGTAGGTTTTCTGGCCGAAGAAAGCTGCCTCATAGCCCGCTTGCTCGAGCGCCTCCAGCGGGAATTTGTCATCCGTCATCTTCAGTTCCTGCAGGCACAGCACCTCGACCGGATTGGCGGCGAGCCAGTCCAGCACGTGCGTGAGCCGCGCGGTCAGTGAGTTGACATTCCAGGTGGCGATTTTCATGGGCTGCTTTTTGGGTACTGTCTTCGGTAGGTGATGAAGCTGAACGCCATGCCGCCGGTCGAGGTGTGGTCTTCGCGGGCCGTCTCCTGCCAGTCGGCCCCCAGTGCGGGTGCGTGGGCATCGCCTTCAAAGTCCTGATTGATCCGCGTCATCTCGATGCGCTGTGCCAGCGGTTCGGCCTGTCGGTAAATCTGCGCACCACCGATCACCCAGACTTCTTCGGAATCAGCGCAGCTGGCGAGTGCAGCGTCCAGACTGGCAGCGGTGGTGGCGCCCGGCGCCGACCATTGCGCTTGCCTGGTGACCACGATGTTCTGGCGTCCGGGCAAGGGACGAAAGCGGGGTGGCAGCGAGTCCCAGGTCTTGCGGCCCATGATGACCGGCCAGCCGTGTGTGTGGCGTTTGAAATGCGCCAGGTCTTCCGGCAGATGCCAGGGCATCACGCCGTCTTTGCCGATCACGCCATTGCGGGCCTGCGCCCAGATCAGATGGATGCGACTCATCATTTCACCGCCCTGCGTTGGCCAGCGGGACGATGGACGCCTGATGTCGTCGAGGCTTGCGAGGCGTTCTCCAGTTCAAGCAACAGCGACAGGCGATGCGTCTGCGCGATCTGTTGCCAGGGCTGATCGGTCAACGCACCTTCCAGCGCCCACAGCAGATTCAGTGACGGCCGAGCGCCGCTCAGCTGCACCTGGCGATAGGCACGCACAGCCCCAAGCTCCCGCAGGCGGGTGACGGAGTCAATGCCGGCCTTTTCCAACATGGTCATTGACGCTGGCCCCAGATTCCGGAGTCTGGTCTGCACGGCGTCACACGGCCACCGGCGCCTTGATCGGCGCATGGTGCTGATAGTCGAGAAACTCGAAGTCCTCGAATGCGTAGTCAAAGATGGAATCGGGCTTGCGCTTGATGTGGAGCGTGGGGTAGGGGAAGGGCACGCGGCTCAGTTGCAGCGCCACCTGTTCAGCGTGGTTGCTATAGATGTGGCAGTCGCCGCCGGTCCAGATGAAGTCGCCCACGTCCAGCCCGCACTGCTGCGCCACCATGTGGGTGAGCAGTGCATAGCTGGCGATGTTGAAGGGCACACCCAGAAAAATGTCGGCACTGCGTTGGTAGAGCTGGCAGCTCAGTTTGCCGGGCTGTCCGGGTGTGGCCGCAGGTGCCACATAGAACTGGAAGAAGGCATGGCAGGGCATCAGTGCCATCTTCGAGAGGTCGGCCACGTTCCATGCACTCACGATGATGCGTCGCGAATCGGGGTTGGTCTTCAGGGTCTTGATGACTTCGGCGATCTGGTCGATGTGACCCCCATCGGGTGTGGGCCAGCTGCGCCACTGCACGCCATACACCGGACCCAGGTCGCCGTCGGGGCGGGCCCACTCGTCCCAGATCGTGACGCCGCGCTCCTTGAGCCAGTTGTTGTCGCTGGACCCCTTCAAAAACCACAGCAGTTCGAGCACGATGGACTTCAGGTGCACTTTCTTGGTGGTGACCAGCGGAAAACCCTCGTTCAGGTCAAACCGCATCTGGTGACCGAACACGCTTTTGGTGCCGGTGCCGGTGCGGTCGGCCTTGAACACGCCATGGGTGTCCACATGGCGCATGAAATCTTCGTATTGGGAGCGGATGGGCCGCGTGGTCGGGGTGGTCATGTCAACGGTTTCCAGCAAGGTCGGGCCATGGCGGCAGGGCGATTTCGGATTCTAGGCGCATCGCTTTGCCGGGCGTTCCTGAGCCCGGCGATTGGATATGTCACCGTCACAACTGTATATCCAGGGTTATGCAAAAACGGCCTGAACGACAGCTACTTGCCGGAGGACAATTGCCTTCCCTCCGAGTAGATCCACCAGTGGACCACCATGAACAAACAACAGACATCCGGTGACGCACCTGCGGCGTCCTCCAGCCAGCAACAGCAGTTTCAGCCAGCGGATGCAGGTGCCAGCTTGCGCGAGGCGGCACTCGCCTACCACCGTCCGCAAAACGCCGATGACATCGGCGGCAAGATTGGTATCGCCGTCACCAAGCGCGTCGGTTCGATGGACGACCTATCGCTGGCCTATTCGCCTGGCGTTGCCGCGCCTTGCGTCGAGATCGCACGCGATGCAGCCATGGCCTACGACTACACCGCCAAGGGCAACCTCGTGGCGGTCATCACCAACGGCACCGCCGTGCTGGGACTGGGCAACATCGGCGCCCTCGCCGGCAAGCCGGTGATGGAAGGCAAGTCGGTGCTGTTCAAACGCTTTGCCGGCATCGATGCGTTTGACATCGAAATCGACGAGACCGACCCCAAGAAGCTGATCGAGATCATCGCCAGCCTGCACCCGACTTTCGGCGGCATCAACCTGGAAGACATCAAGGCGCCCGAGTGCTTTGAAATCGAACGGGCCTTGCGCGCACGCCTGCCGATCCCGGTGTTCCACGATGACCAGCACGGCACAGCCATCGTGGTGGCCGCCGGTCTGATGAACGCGCTGCACCTGCAGGGCAAGACACTGGAGACCGTCAAGCTGGTCTGCAACGGTGCTGGCGCTGCAGCGGTGGCCTGTCTGGAGCTGCTGGTGGCCTTGGGTCTGAAGCATTCGAATATTTTGGTGTGTGACTCCAAGGGCGTGCTCTACACCGGTCGCGGCGCCAAGGGCGACGACGGTGAAAAGGCCGCCTGGGCGCGCGACACCGCTGCGCGCACGCTTGGTGATGCGATGCAGGGCGCCGATGTGTTCCTGGGTCTGTCCGGCCCCGGCGTGGTGAGTCAGGACATGATCAAGAGCATGGCCGCCAAACCGGTGGTGTTTGCACTGGCCAACCCTGACCCTGAAATCCGCCCCGAGCATGTGATGGCGGTGGCTGCCGATGCCATCACGGCCACAGGCCGGTCGGACTACGCCAACCAGGTCAACAACGCGTTGTGCTTCCCCTACCTGTTCCGTGCTGCGCTTGACGTGGGCGCGCCGCAGATCAATGAAGCCATGAAGAAGGCGGCTGTTCTGGCCTTGGCTGATCTGGCCCGCAGTGACACGGCTTTCGGTGCGACCAAGCTGCTGCCGACGCTGCTGGACAACCGCTTGCTGGAAACGGTATCGCTGCGCGTGGCGCAGGCTGCTGCAGACAGCGGCTCGGCCAAGCGCGGTTTCGATGCCACGCTGTACCGCGAGCGCCTGGCCCGCCTGGCACAGCGCCTGATGGCCTGATCGGCCGGATCTGAATGCCCGGTCAGCGTGCAGCCAGCACGCGCCCCGGGTTCATGATGTTTTGCGGGTCCAGTGCCTGCTTGATGGCGCGCATCATCTGCAGTGCCACTGGCGATTTGTAGTCGGGCAGCTTGGCGGCCTTCAGATTGCCCACGCCATGCTCGGCTGAAATCGAGCCATCGAAGGCCTTGACCGAGTCATACACCAGCGTGTTGATCCGATCTTCCCAGTCGCGCAGAAAGCCCGCGCTGTCGTTGGCGTAGTCGCCTGTAGCGGGCGCCTGCACGTTGTAGTGCAGGTTGCCATCACCCAGGTGGCCAAAGTTGACCAGTCGTACCCCTGGAATTTCGCGCTGCAGCAGGGCATCAGTGGCCTCGCAAAACGCCGGGATGCGTGAGACGGGAATCGAGATGTCGTGCTTGATGTTCAGGCCTTCCTCGGCCTGCGCCAGTGGAATGCTTTCACGGATGTGCCAGAGCTGATGGGCCTGCGTCAGGTTTTCAGCCACCACGGCATCGGCCACGCAGCCTTGTTCCATGGCGGTTTCCAGCAGGGCCTCGAAGCGCTCGCGGGCATGGGCTTCCGACTCACTGTCGGAATTCTCAAGCAACACGAAATAAGCCCCCACGCTCCCCACTTCGTGTGGTTCGCTGCCCCCCGAGGGGGCTGCATCCGGCTTGGGGCGGCCCGGCGCCGATGCTTCGGCTATGAAGGGTATGCGCTGTTGTGGGAAGTGCCTGGCCACCAGATCAAGTGCGAACTGGCCCATCACCTCAAAGCCGGTGAGGCCCGCGCCCAGATGCTGATGTGCCAGACCCAGCAGGGCAACGGCCTGTGCCAGCGAAGGCACTGCTGCAAATGCAGTCAGTGTGGCGGCGGGCAGGGGGTAGAGCTTCATGGTGGCGGCAGTGATGACGCCCAGCGTGCCTTCGCTGCCGATGAAGAGATCACGCAGGTCGTAGCCGGTGTTGTCCTTGCGCAGGCCGGTCAGCCCGTGCCACACCTCGCCCTGCGCGTTGACCACCTCCATCCCCAGGCACAGCTCGCGTGCATTACCGTAGCGCACCACCTGCGTGCCGCCAGCATTGGTGCCGAGGTTGCCGCCTATCGTGCAACTGCCTTCGGCGGCCAGGCTGAGGGGGAAGAGGAACCCTGCTTTTTCGGCCTGCTCCTGCACACTCTGCAAAATGCAGCCAGCCTCCACCGTGATCGTCAGGTTGGCCGCATCGATGGCGCGCACAGCGTTGAGCCGGGTGAGGCTCAGCACCACCTGTGTGCCAGAGGTGTCGGGTGTTGAGCCCACCACCAGACCGGTGTTGCCGCCCTGGGGCACCAAGCTCACGCCCGCCGCCGCGCAGGCCTTGACCACTGCAGCCACCTCGGCGGTGTTGCCGGGCCTGACCACGGCCAGTGCCTTGCCATGCACCCGCTTGCGCCAGTCCTGCTCCCAGGCGCTGAGGTCCCCTTCGGTCAACACATGGGGCGCGCCGACGGCCGCGCGCAGCGAATCGAGGAAGGCGTGCCTTTCGTTCATGGGGCGTCCTGCGCCACGGCGGCGGTCTGGTTCTGTGCCGCGACATTCTTGAACCGGGCCCGCACATGCAGGGCGCAGGCGGCAAACAGCGACAGACACAGCGCCACTTCAATGCCTGCCAGCAGGTTGCCGGGGTAGCGGTCGCTCCAGGCCCGGACCACGCCCTCAATGAAATACAGCCACACCATCAGGCTGACCCAGCGGTAGGTGTAGAGGCGGTTGCGCATGATGCCGGCCAGTGGAATCACCAGCGGCAGCACTTTCAGGGCCAGCAGCGAACCGCCGGGGCGAATCGGGGCCAGCCACATTTCCCAGGCCAGTCCCAGCACGATCAGGCCGACAAGGCTGCCAGTGGCGAGCCAGCGGGTGAGGTCAATTTGCGTTGTTTTGTTCATGGGTGCTCAAGTGTCAGTGGCATGATACCGGGGATGAAATTTCAGCAATCCCTTCAGCAGTACTTGAAGGAGTTCTGGGACAACCTGTCCCGCTTCCCCTGGCAGGACACGGCCTTCACCCTGCGCAACCGTTTCCGTGAAGACCACATGGGCCTGACGGCCAGCAGCCTGACGTTCACGACATCGATTGCCCTGGTGCCGTTCTTCACGGTGGCGCTGGCCATTTTCACGGCGTTCCCGATGTTCTCGCAGATGCAGGGGGCATTGCAGGCCTGGCTGGTGCAGAGCCTGATTCCGGACAACATCGCCCGTCAGGTGCTGGGTTACCTCACGCAGTTCAGCCGCCAGGCCAACAAGCTGGGCATTGCCGGGCTGGCCGTGCTGCTGGTGACTGCGATTGCGCTGATCCTGACGATAGACCGTACGCTCAATGGCATCTGGCGGGTCAAGAAGGCCCGCCCGTTGACGCAGCGAATCCTGATGTACTGGGCCGCCATCACGCTGGGGCCACTGTTACTCGCCGCAAGTCTGGCGCTGACCTCGTACGTGCTGTCGGCCTCGAAGGGGCTGGTGGGCGCGCTGCCGGGTAGCTTACGGTTTTTGCTTGATGTGCTGCAGTTCTTTCTGGTGGCGGGGGGCGTGGCGGCGCTTTACCGTTTCGTGCCCAACACCTATGTGCGTTGGTCGCATGCCTGGACGGGCGGCCTTTTCGTGGCGGCGGGCATCGAGCTGGCCAAGCGGGCGTTGACCTACTACCTGAGCGCGGTGCCCACCTATTCGCTGGTGTATGGCGCGTTCGCGACCCTGCCGATTCTGCTGGTCTGGATTTACCTGTCGTGGGTCATTGTGCTGATGGGCGCGGTGATTGCTGCGTATCTGCCGAGCCTGCTGGCGGGTGTGGCGCGCCGCGGCAGCGCGCACGGCTGGCAGTTCCAGCTGGCAGTCGAGGTGCTGCAGGCGCTTGACAAGGCGCTACTGACGCCGCGCCGGGGCTTTACCGGCTCAGAGCTGGCGGTGCGCCTTCAGGTGGATGTGCTGCAGCTGGAGCCGGTGCTGGAAACGCTGGTCGCGCTCGACTGGATCGGGCAGGTTCAAAGCAGCGACGAAGATGCCGAGGCGCGCTACCTGCTGCTGGCGCATCCCGACACTACGTCGCTGGAGCCGCTGATGCAGCGCCTGCTGCTGGACAAGGCGCCATCGGTGCTGCCACTGTGGCAGAAGGCGCGCTGGCCGGAGCTGATGTTGCGGGATGCCCTAGGGCGATAAAAGGGGGCAGACCCCGGCGTTCAGGCCTGTCGCGTGTTCACGGCGCGGTGACGCTTTACGCCCGGTGCACGCAAGGCGGCGTGCTTGGTGGCCCGCGCCGTCACACGGGCCCGCCACAGCTTGAAGCTCGGGCGCTTCAGCTCACGCCGCATCAGCGCAATCACCGCCGATTCATTCAGGCCGAACTGCATCTCGATGGCTTCAAACGGCGTGCGGTCCTCCCAGGCCATTTCAATGACGCGCGAGATATCAGATGGGCTCATGGCGGGCGGGCTCACCATCTCAACGTCCCAGAAAGTCGCGCAGCGCAGCCAGCGTGGCCTCGGGCGCTTCGGTCATCTGGTGGTGACCCACGTCCAGCGCGGCCACCTGCACGCTCTTGCCTGAGTCACGGGCCGTGGCGATCAACATCTGCGCTGCTTTGGGCGGGGTCATCTGGTCCTGCGCGCCGAGGATGAACAGCACCGGGCAGGTGATCTGCGCGATGGCGGCCTCGCCGTTGGCGTAGCTGTCGCAGGCCTTGAAGCCGCGGTGGAACAGATTCACGGTGCGGTTGCTGGCCAGCACACGGCGGTTGAGTGCCATAGCGCTGCCATAAACCCAGGTGCCCGGGCCCAGCGCCGAGGGTGGCGCGGCCAGCGTGCTGCGCGAGAACACATTGATCATCGTGATGGCCTTCATCGGCTCGTGCAGCGAGCTGTCGAGCAGCGCCTCGGACACCTTCATCGGAAAGGCGGTGCCCACCAGCACCAGATGGCTCACGCGGTCTTTCAGCTGTGCAGCG
>CALSAU010000037.1:0-10952 GCA_943372985.1 Polaromonas sp. YR568
CAGCCTGTCCATCAGCACATAGACCACTGGTGTGGTGAGCAGGGTCAGCAACTGGCTGGCAATCAGCCCGCCGATGATGGCAATGCCCAGCGGCCGGCGCAGCTCGGCACCTTCGCCAAAGCCAATCGCCAGTGGCAGGGCGCCGAGGATGGCCGCCAACGTGGTCATCAGGATGGGCCGGAAGCGCAGCAGACAGGCCTCGCGCACCGCTTCAACGGCCGACAGCCCGCGCGAGCGTTCGGCTTCCAGTGCAAAGTCGATGATGAGAATGGCGTTCTTCTTCACGATGCCGATCAGCAGGAACACGCCGATCAGCGCGATGATGGAAAAATCCAGCTTGAACATCAGCAGCGCCAGCACCGCACCCACGCCGGCCGAGGGCAGGGTGGAGAGCACCGTGATCGGGTGCACCAGGCTCTCGTAAAGAATGCCCAGCACGATGTAGATCACCACCAGTGCCGCCAGAATCAGCAGCGGCTGCTCGTTCTGCGACTGCTGGGCGCTGAGCGCCGTGCCCGAGAAGCTGCCCCGCACCTTGTTGGGCAGGCTGATCTGGGCCTCTGCCAGACGCACGGCGGCTTCGGCATCGCTGAGCGTGCTGCCCGGCGCCAGGTTGTATGAGATGGTGGTGGAGAGCTCCCCGTCTTCGTGGCTGACCGATGCCGCCGTGGCGCTTTCACCGATGCTGGCAATCGCGGGTAGCGGCACCATGGGGGTGACGGTTGCGCTCAGCACCTGACCGCTGGAGGCATCGCGCAGGCCAGGATTTGCAGTCGTGCTGGTGGTGTTTGTTGTGTTGCTCGTGGCGCCCGCCAGCGTACTGCCCGCGCCGCCGCGCACCGGGATGTAGATGTCCTTCAGCGACTCGGGGCTGCGCGTGTACTGCGGCGCCATTTCCATCACCACGCGGTACTGGTTGAGCTCGGCATAAATGGTGGCCACCTGCCGCTGGCCGAAGCCGTTGTAGAGCGCGTTGTCCACGTCACGCGAACTGATGCCCAGGCGTGCTGCGCTTTCCTTGTCCACCGTGACCATCACCTCCACGCCGTTTTCCTGCTGGTCGGTATCGACGTCGATCAGGGCCGGTTGCAGCTTCATCTGGTCGGCCAGCCGCGTGGCCCAGACCTTCAGGTCGGCTGAGCTGTCGCTTTTCAGGGTGTACTGGTAGGTCGAATTGGTTTGCCTGCCGCCACCGCGCAGATCCTGCACCGGGTTGAGGAACAGGCTCACACCGGTCACCTGCGCCAGCTGCGGCCGCAGTCGCGCAATTACGGCCTGGCCGGAGTCGGTGCGTTCGGCCACCGGCTTGAGGTTGATGAACATGAAGCCACCACCTGCGCGCGAGCCACCGGTGAAGCCGACCACCGTGTCCACCGCCGGGTCGCGCCGGATGATGTCCACCAGCTCCTTGAGCTTGCCCTGCAAGGCCTGGAAGGAAATGCTCCGGTCGGCACGTATGCCGGCATTGATCTGGCCGGTATCCTGCTGCGGGAAAAATCCCTTGGGCGCTGCGATGTAGAGGTACACATTGAGGCCAATCACGGCCACCAGAATCAGCATCACCAGCGCCTTGCTGGCCAGGGCCCAGTCGAGGCTGACTTCATAGAGCCGTAGTACCCGCTTGAACCCGGCGTCAAACCAGCCCGACACACGGCCGCGCCTTTGCAGGTGGGCGTCAGGCTTGAGCAGCCAGGCGCACATCATGGGCGTGGTGGTCAGCGAGATCACCAGCGAAATCATCACCGCTGCTGACAGCGTGACCGCAAATTCGCGGAACAGCCGCCCGGTCTGCCCACCCATGAAGAGCAGTGGAATGAACACCGCCACCAGCGACAGGCTGATCGACAGCACGGTAAAACCTACTTCCTGCGCGCCCAGCAACGCCGCCTTGAAGCGGTCCATGCCGGCCTCGATGTGGCGGCTGGTGTTTTCCAGCACCACGATGGCGTCGTCCACCACAAAGCCGGTGGCTACCGTCAGCGCCATCAGGCTCAGGTTGTTGAGCGAGAAACCCAGCAGGTACATCACGCAGAAGGTGCCCAGCAGCGACACCACGGTGGCCACCGCCGGAATCACCGTGGCGCGGGCACTTCGCAAAAACGCGCTCACCACCAGCACCACCAGCACGATGGAGATGAGCAGGGTGACCTCGATCTCCAGCAGCGAGGTGCGGATCGAGGTGGTCCGGTCTGAAGCCACCTGCAACTTCACGTCCTGCGGCAGTTGCGCCTGCAGCTCGGGCAACAGCGCGCGCACGCCGTCCACCGTTTCGATCACATTCGCATCGGGCTGGCGCCTGACCAGCACCACCACCGCAGGCTCGCCATTGAACAGGCCCAGCGTATTGACGTTTTCCACGCCGTCAATGACCTGCGCGATGTCGCTGAGCCGGATCGCTGCGTTGTTGCGCCAAGCGACGATCAGGTCGCGGTAGTCAGCCGCCTTGAGCCCGCCGCTGGCCATGTTGGAGCCCGAATAAATCTGGAAGCGCTGGCCATTGCCTTCGATGGCGCCTTTGGGCCGGTTGGCATTCGAGGCCTGCAGCGCGGCGCGCACGTCTTCTGTGCTGACGCCGTAGCGGTTCAGCGCAAAAGGCAGCAGCTCAACCCGCACCGCAGGCAGCGAACCACCGCCCAGCTCCACGTCACCGACACCCGGAACCTGCGCGATTTTTTGCTGGATCAGATTCGACACTTCGTCATAAATCTGCCCTGGCGAGCGGGTTTGTGACGTGAGCGCCAGGATGATGACCGGCGCAGATGCCGGATTGGCCTTGCGGTAGGTCGGGTTGCTGCGCAGGGTGGCGGGCAGGTCGGCCCGCGAGGCATTGATGGCCGCCTGCACCTCACGTGCGGCTGCATCGATCTTGCGGTTCAGGTCAAACTGCAGGCTGATGCGGGTAGAGCCGGTGCCGCTGCTCGACGTCATTTCGTTGACCCCGGCAATCACGCCCAGCCGACGCTCCAGCGGCGTGGCCACACTGCTGGCCATGGTGGCCGGGCTGGCACCCGGCAGCGAGGCGCTGACCGAGATGGTGGGGAAGTCGACCTGCGGCAGAGGGGAGACCGGCAGGACGAAGAACGCGCCAATGCCGGCGAGGGCCAGGCCGATGGTGAGGAGGACGGTGGCGACCGGGCGGCGGACGAATGGTTCGGAGAGGTTCATGCGGACCTGCCTTGTCCGTTCGGGGTGAGCTTGGCGAAGCCGTCTTTATCTTGATCGTTGTGCTGTTTGCTGAGGGTTGAGGCCGGGGTGGCCCGGCAGCCAGTCACTTTCTTTTGCTTCGCCAAAAGAAAGTAACCCAAGAAAAGGCGACCCTGGTGCCTGCGTCCCTTCGCTTCGCTACGGGCAACCTGCGGTGCTCGGTCCAGGCGGGGTCTGGCTAAACTCGCCTTCGGCTCAGACAACGCCAGCCCTGATCCGCCTGGCCCTGTGCTCCTCGGCGCATTCACAAGGGTTGGGGATTCAAAGACAAATACCGAAGTCCACAAGGACACGCCATGGCGTGTCCTTGTGGACTTGGTTCCCGTTCCCACTTGCCCCGTGTGGCTGGGCCGAGCAGCGCAGATGGAGGCGGGATCAGGGCCGCAGTTGTTTGAGCGCAGCGAGTTCTGCGGACCCCCGCCGGAGTCGAGCAGCGCAGGTTGCCCGCAGCGAAGCGGAGGGACCCAGACTTCGGGTCGCCTTTCTTTTGGGGACTTTTCTTTGGCGAAGCAAAGAAAAGTGCCTCGCCCGCCGGGGCGAGTCCCGGCCTCAACCCTCAGCAAAGACCGCCTCACTTGAAAGCAGGAAAAGGCCATCACACAACAAGCCCCTTCCTGCGCCCAAACCTCCGCCCCAACCGATCAAACCCCAGATAAATCACCGGCGTCGTGAACAGCGTCAACACCTGACTCACAATCAGCCCGCCAAAAATCGACAAACCCAGCGGCCGGCGCAGCTCTGCGCCTTCACCCCAGCCCAGCATCAGCGGCACGGCAGCGAACAGGGCGGCGAGGGTGGTCATCAGGATGGGGCGAAAGCGCATCAACGCGGCTTGCCGGATGGCTTCTTCGGGCGATTTGCCTTCGTTGCGTTCGGCATCAATCGCGAAGTCGATCATCATGATCGCGTTCTTCTTCACGATGCCGATCAGCAAAATGATGCCGATGATGCCGATCACGCCCAGGTCGGAGCCGCTGATCATCAGCGCCAGCAGCGCGCCCACACCGGCAGACGGCAGGGTGGAAAGAATCGTCAGCGGGTGGATGTAGCTCTCGTACAGCACACCCAGCACGATGTAGACGCAGATCACGGCCGCCAGGATCAGCCAGAGCTGGTTCGACAGCGACGCCTGGTACGCCCCCGCAGCGCCGAGGAAGGTCATGGTCACGCTGGCGGGCAGGCCGATGTCCTGGGCGGCCTGCTTGATCTGGTCTACCGCCTTGCCCAGCGACACACCGGGGGCGGTGTCAAAGCCCAGTGTGGTGGCCGGGTACTGCGCGACGCGGGTGATCTGCAACGGTGCCGGCCTCTCGGAAATGGTAGCCAGCGCCGACAGCGGCGTGGTCGTGCCTGCGCTGGTCTTGAGCTGCAGGCTGCCCAGCGATTGAGGCGTGAGCAACTGGTCGGCCTGGGCTTCCAGAATCACGCGGTACTGGTTGGTCTCGGTGAAGATGGTTGAGACGATGCGCTGGCCGAACGCGCTGTAGAGCGCATCGTCGATGGACGAGGTAGTCACGCCCAGCCGGGAGGCGGTGTCGCGATCCACCGTCACATAGACGCCAGCACCGGCCGAGCCTGCATCGGACGAGATGTTCTGCAAGCTGCGCAAGCTGCGCATGCGCTCGGCCAGCTTGCCGGCCCATTCGATCACGGCCGCGTTGCTGGAACCTTCCAGCGACACACGGAACTGGGTAGGCCCGGTTTCAGCGTCGATGGTCAGGTCTTGCGTGGGTTGCACGTAAAGTGTCACGCCGGCCACGGTGGCGGCTCGGCGCTTCAGGCGGTCCATGGTTTCCTGCTGGCTGGTGGTGCGTTCACGCTTGAGGTTGATCAGCATGCGGCCGGTGTGCAGCATAGTGTTGTTGGCTGCGTCCACGCCGATGAAGGAGCTGAGGGTGTCGACATCCGGGTCTTCCAGAATCGCCTTGGCGGTGGCCTGTTGCAGCTCGGCCATGCGCGCATAAGACACGGTTTGCGCCGCTTCGACCCGGGCTTGCAGTTGCCCGGTGTCCTGCGTGGGGAACAGCCCCTTGGGGATCAGCACATACAGCAACACCGTGAGCAACAGCGTGGCCAGCGCCACCAGCAGTGTCGCGCCTTGGCGCAGCAGCACCCAGCCCAGCATGCGGTCGTAATGGGTGATCACGCCCTCAAAGAAACGGTGCATCTTCGCGCTGAACTCGGCCAGTCGTCCGGTGCGAGGCTCATGGTCTGTCTGCTTGAGCCAGCGGGCTGACATCATGGGTACCAGCGTGAGCGACACCACACCGGAGATCAGAATGGTGATGGCCAGCGTGATCGCAAATTCGCGGAACAGCCGGCCCACCACATCGCCCATGAAGAGCAGCGGAATCAGCACGGCAATCAGCGACACGGTCAGCGAGATGATGGTGAAGCCGATCTGCGTCGCGCCCTTGATCGCTGCCGCCAGAGGCGCCTCGCCTTCCTCTATGTAGCGCGAGATGTTCTCGATCATCACGATGGCGTCGTCGACCACAAAGCCAGTGGCAATCGTCAGCGCCATCAGGCTCAGGTTATTGAGGCTGTAGCCCAGCAGATACATCGCGCCGCAGGTGCCGATGAGCGAAATGGGCACGGCGAGGCTGGCAATCACGGTGGCGCGCAGGCTGCCCAGAAAGGCAAAGATCACCAGCACCACCAGCAGCACCGCCAGAAGCAGTTCAATCTCGACATGCAGCACCGATGCGCGAATGCCAGTGGTGCGGTCGCTCAGGATGTCGACCTTCACCTGGCTGGGCAGGTCCGCCTGCAGTTCGGGCAGGCGGGCCTTGATGGCGTCGACCGTGGCGATCACGTTGGCGCCGGGCTGGCGCTGCACGTTGAGGATGATGGCTGGCTTCAGACCAGACCAGGCGCCCAGCTTCACGTTTTCCGCACTGTCAACGACTCTTGCTACATCGGATACCCGCACCGCCGCACCGTTGCGGTAGGCAATGATGAGGTTCTGGTAATCCGCCGCCGCGACCAGCTGGTCGTTGGAATTGATGGAGTAGGAGCGGGTCGGCCCGTCAATACTGCCTTTGGCTGCGTTGGCGTTGGCCGCCGTGATGGCCGAGCGCAGCGAATCCAGCCCCAACCCGTAGGAGGCCAGCGCCCGCGTGTCGGCCTGAATGCGCACGGCAGGGCGCTGCCCGCCGCTCAGCGACACCAGGCCCACACCATTGACCTGGCTGATCTTCAGCGCCAACCGGGTGTTGACCATGTTCTGCACTTCTGTGAGCGGCAGCGTGTCTGACGTGATGGCCAGCGTGAGCACCGGCGCATCGGCCGGGTTCACCTTGGCATACACCGGCGGCGCGGGCAGGTCGGCTGGCAGCAGCGAGCCGCCCGCGTTGATGGCGGCCTGTACTTCCTGCTCGGCCACATCGAGGCCCAAACCCAGATCGAACTGCAGTGTGACGATGGACACGCCGGCTGCGCTGGTGGAGCTCATGCGCTGCAGTCCCGACATCTGGCCGAACTGGCGCTCCAGCGGCGCGGTGACGGTTTGCGCCATCACCTCCGGGCTTGCGCCCGGGTACAGCGTCTGCACCTGGATGGTGGGGTAATCGACCTGCGGCAGGGCCGACAGCGGGAGGAACTTGAAGCCGACGAGGCCAGCCAGCACGATAGCCACCATCAGCAAGGAGGTGGCGACCGGGCGGAAGATAAAGGGACTGGAAGGGCTCATCGGGCGGTGTCCGGAAGCCGTGTCATTGCGCGGGCCGCTCGCGCTGGCCCATGTTGTCCTTCATGCGTTGCCAGCGCTCCAGCGCGGTTGGTTCGCCCTTGTCGAGGTTCTCCAGAAAGCGCTTGCGGCGCTCCAGCGCGACCGGGTCGTCTTTCACCTGATCCAGAAGGCGTTGGCGCTGTGCGGGGGTGGGCAGTTCTGCGCCTTGCGGTTGGGAGGCGGGAACTGGCGATGGCGCCGCCACCAATGATGGTGGACCGGGTTGCGCCGCAGAGGTGGGCGTCGGAGCACTCGCCGGGACGGCCTGAATCGCCGCCTCAGATGATGCACTGCCTGCGGGTGCACCACCTGCGGGTGCGCTGGCGCCCAGCCGTGGCCTGCGCCCCTGGCCGGCACGGCCGCTGGCGGGTGCATCGCCCGGCAGTGCGACCCGGGAGCCGTCAGACAGGCGGTCGGCGCCTTCGGTGATGACTTGCTCGCCGGCCTTCAGGCCCGAGGCGATGATGATCTTTTCCGCCGTGGCCTGCCCGCGCTTGACCGGGCGCAGCGACACAGTGCGCTCAGCCGGGTTGAGCACATACACATAGTCGCCGGTGGCGCCCAGCCGCACGGCGGTGACGGGCACGACCACGGCGTTGTCGATGGTTCTGACTTCCAGCCGCACATTCACGAACTGGCTGGGAAACAGGCTCAGCTTGCTGTTGGTGAAACGGGCCTTGGCCTTGACCGTGCCGGTGGTGGTGTCGACCTGGTTGTCGAGCGACGCGAACACACCGGTGTCCAGCACAGTGGTGCGGGTACGGTCCAGCGCCGTGACCTTCATCGGCGTGCCGCTGGCCACGGTTTGCTGCAGTTCGCCTACGCGGTCCTGCGGAACGGCGAACACCACGTCAATCGGCGTGACCTGCGTGATCAGTGCGATGCCATTGGCGTCGCTGTTGCTCACCACGTTGCCCACGTCCACCGTGCGCAGGCCGACGCGGCCGCTGATGGGCGCCACGACACGGGTGTAGCCGAGGTTCAGGCGTGCAGTACCTTCATTCGCCTTGTTGATGGTGACGGTGCCTTCCAGCTGCTTGACCAGCGCGGCCTGGGTGTCTACTTCCTGGCGGGCGATCGAGTCCTGCTCCAGCAGCGTCCTGAAGCGCTGCAGGGTGACGCGCGCGCTATCGAGCTGTGCTTCATCGCGCAGGCGCTGGCCGCTGGCCTGCATCAAGGCCATTTCAAACTGGCGCGGGTCGATGGTGGCCAGCAGGTCGCCCGCTTTGACCATCTGGCCTTCCTTGAAAAGCACTTTTTCCATCACGCCAGACACCTGGGGCCGCACCCTGACGGTGGCCTGCGGCGTGACGGTACCGAGCGCTTCAATGATCACGGGAATACTGGCCGACTCTGCGGTGGCCACACCGACCGTGGTGGAAGGTGCGCCGCGTCTGCCGCCGGGGCCAGCGGCGCCTTCTGCGGCGGGTCGGGTCAGGTACCAGGCGAGCCAGCCGGTACCGGCCAGCAGGAGCAGGGCCAGCAGCCCGCCGATGATCTTGGCACGGCGGCTGAAGCGCCGTGGTTGGGGAATGTCTGGCGACGTGTCTGGAGCTGCGTCGGGTGTTGTTTTGGCAGTCGGATCCATCGGATGTCCTCGTTACCCACAGTGTCCGATGACCGGACCCGCTTTGTTTTTATTGGATGGGAATAACCCATGAAAAGGCGGCGGGAGCGCGGAAAGATCGTCCCGCGCTCTGGCCCGCTGAGTGATCAACGGGCGAGCCAACTGACAAATTGATTATGGTGGTGCGGTGTACATCGCAGATGTAGGACAGGATGGTGTCCGGTAAACAGGCGGTAAAGCAAAGCCGGAGGCGGGTGACAGGGCAAGTGGAAATGTCATGCGCTCAGGTTCTCCGCATGGCTGCAGGGAGCGTTTGACACTCAGTGACCGGGCTGAAGTGTTCGGCTGGTTTCATGCGCGGGCTCTGTAGCCCAGCGCGGTCGAGATCTCGTTGGCCGTGGCCTGCAGCTTGGGCAGCCATTGTTCATCGAGCCGGTCTGCGGGGGCGGAAATGGACAAGCCGGCGACCAGCTTGTTCTGGTCGTCGTAAATGCCTGCAGCCATGCAGCGCACGCCCATCTCCAGTTCTTCGTTGTCGCGCGCGATGCCGTACTGGCGCGCCTTCGACAGCTCGCGTTCCAGCACCGGCAATTGCGTGATGCTGTTGCGCGTCTGGCCGGGCAGACCGGTGCGCGTGGCGTAGGTGCGCAGACGCTGCGGGTCGTCGAACGCCAGAAACAGTTTGCCGACCGAGGTGAGGTGAAGTGGCGCGCGTCCGCCAATGGCGCGCACCACCTGCATGCCGCTGCGCTCGCTGTAGGCGCGCTCGACATACACGATCTCGTCGCCCTGGCGCATGCTGAGGTTCACCGGCTGCTGCGTCAGCTTGTGCAGCTCGCGCATCGGCGCCAGTGCGGCGTCGCGCACACTCAGCCGCGCCTTCACCAGATTGCCCAGTTCCAGCAGGCGCATGCCGAGGCGGTAGTTGCCCGCAGCGGGCCGATCGACAAAACGGCCAGTGGCCAGATCGTTCAGGATGCGGTGGGCGGTGGAGGGGTGCAGCCCGGACTTCTCGCTGATCTCCTTGAGCGAGACCGCCTCTTCGCGGCTGGCCAGAATCTCCAGCAGGGTGAACATGCGTTCAATGACCTGAACGGTCGGCGTGGCGGGCAGTGCGTTGTCAGGCTTTTTCATGTGCAGGGTTCCTGCAGCAAATTTTACCTTGTGAAATCAAGAAGCGTATGGTGCCCGTGGCGTTCAGGGCGATGGATCGGTCAGCGGCTGCGTCACTTCACTGATCCGGCCACCGCCTACCGGAGCAGATGCGCCGTCTGTGGCACTGACCCACTGCCCACCCAGCAGCACCTCGCAGGGCTGGAAGCCGGCCTTGTAGTTCATCTTTGGGCTCTCGGCAATCCAGTAGCCGAGGTACACATGGGGAAGGTCGAGCTGCCGCGCCTGGTCGATCTGCCACAGGATGCTGTAGTTGCCGTAGCTCGCGCCCTGGTCGGGTTCGTAGAAGGTGTACACCGCCGAAATACCGTCGTCCAGCACGTCGAGGATGGACACCATCTTCAGCGCTCCTGGCTCACCGTTGGGCAGCGACTCGCGGAACTCCACCAGCCGCGAATTGACCCGGCTTTGCAGCAGGAACTGGGTGTACTGGTCGATGCTGTCGTGGTCCATGCCGCCACCCGCGTGGCGCCCATTCTGATAGCGCAGGTAGAGCTGATAGTGCTCTGGCATGAAGCAGAGTTTGAGAATGCGCGCCTGCAGGTTGCCATGCTGCTTCCAGGCGCGGCGCTGGCTGCGGCTCGGGGCAAAGGTCTTCACGGGCACCCGCAGCGGCACGCAGGCCTGGCAGCCATCGCAGTACGGGCGGTAAGTGAACATGCCGCTGCGCCGGAAGCCGTTGGTCACCAGCTCGGAGTAGGCGTCGTTGTGGATCAGGTGGCTGGGGGTGGCCACCTGCGAGCGGGCCTGCCGCCCCGGCAGGTAGCTGCAGGGGTAGGGCGCCGTTGCATAAAACTGCAAGGTCTGAAGGGGCAGGTCCTTAAGGTGTGTCACTGTTTTTCACTGTGCGTCACAAGGGGGCAGCGGTCCTGTCGGTGGGGTTTTGAAGTCCGGAATGAAGCCGAAAAAGCGATCAAAAAAGTCTTCAAAAAAGCTGATTCCAGTATACGGGTTCGAAGCGCCAGACGGGGGCAGGTTCCTGCACCGTGACGCCCAGATGGGCGGCAAATTCACGCCTTGGAATCTCGCCTGCGCCGAGCGACGCCAGGTGACGGGTGTTCTGCTGGCAATCGATCATCGCGACGCCCTGTACGCGGCAAAACGCCACCAGCGCCGCCAGTGCGATTTTCGAAGCATCCGTTTGCCGGGAAAACATCGACTCACCAAACACCATGCGCCCCAGATTCACGCCATACAGGCCACCCACCAGCTCGCCATGAACCCAGGTTTCCACGCTGTGGGCGTGGCCCGCGCGGTGCAAGGCGATATAGGCCTCCT
>CALSAU010000038.1:0-10842 GCA_943372985.1 Polaromonas sp. YR568
AGTCAGTGCGTCGTAGAACGCCAGTTTCTCGACGTCTTCCTTGGCGACGCGGCGCTCGGTGACATCGCGGAAGTAAACCGCCAGACCTTCTTCAAACGGATAAGCGCGCAGCTCCAGCCACTTACCGACGCTGGCGTAAAACTCCTCGAACTCCACCGGGTGCCCGTTGTTGAGCGCCATGCGCAGCTCGCGGCGCAGTCGCCCGCCAGACATGCCGTTCAGCGTGTACCACAGTGTTTTTCCGAACAGGTCAGCGCTGGCGCGGCCCAGCAGCCGTTCGCTTTCGGCGTTGAGGTAGGTGAAGCGGCCATCGGTGTCCAGTGTCACGAAGGCTTCCGTGATGCTGGCCAGTGTGGTGCTCAGGCGCATGTTCAGGCGCACCGAGGCGGCTTCGGCCTGCTTGCGCTCGGTCAGGTCCTGCACCACGCCGTGCAGGCCGGTGATCTCGCCCCGGGCGTCGCGCACCGCCTCTGCCACGCTTCGCACCCAGATGCGCGGGCCACCAGCAATCTCGACCTGTACTTCTTCGTCGAAGGCGTCGCCGTACGCGAGGCAATCGTTCAGCAGCATGCGCATCGTCACCCGTGACTCCGGGGCGTATAGCGAGAACAGCTGGTCAAACGGCGGGGGTGAGGTACCGGGCACACCAAACAGCACCGCCAGGCGCGGCGTCCATTTCACGGTTTGCTTCGGCAGGTGCATGGCCCAGGCGCCGGCGCTGGCGGTTCGCTCGAGCAGGCCCTGCAAGGGGTGGGACATGCCCGCAATGGCAGGCGCTGGGAGGGGGAACTCTTCCACTACGGATGCGGCTGCAGACTGCGCTCGTGGTGCAGTGCGCGATGCAGTTTCTCCAGGGCGTCCACGCTGCTCAGCACATGCTCCCGGATGTTGGCCGGCGCGTGCTTGAGGTCAAAGGTGCCAGTCAAGGCGTTTTCGCGCCCCTCGATCGTGGCGCAAAGGTAGGACTGGATGGCTTCGAAAAGCAGGTCCCAGTCCTGCACTTCGATTTGAAGCGTTGCGGGCGCCACGCTAGCAGGCGGGAAGGTATCAGCCAATGCGGTTGCCGCAGGTCCGTATCGGCCGGCAGATGACGCGCTGGCATCGAAGCCAGCGTCGTGTTGTGAGCTGGAGTGGCGTGGCGGGAGAGCCATGAGAAGACCCTCACTGGTTGTGTGGAGGCGAAAACCTGTACTCGAAGCGAACTCGCGAATATCCGTTATAGGTTTGCTGCTGGCCAACGTCCGTGCGCTATCGCACCCTGCAGGCTGCAGGACTCTGTGGGTGTGGCGCCCTGGTGGCAGGCGACCGATGTCTTTACAAAAGTCGTTCGGCATAGGTTCGCTGGTCGGTGGCATAGCAGCTGCAGGCGGCGGCCTCCAACCCCTTGCGATCAATCACCGTGACATCGCCCCGGTGGTAGTCGATCAGGCCGTCGCGTTGCAGTGCGCTGGCCGCTGTGGTGATGCCGACACGGCGCATGCCCAGCATATAGGCGAGGAACTCGTGGGTCACATGAAACTGGTTGGAGTGCGCCCGGTCCTGGCTCATCAGCAGCCAGCGGGCCAGCCGCTGGCCCGTGAGGTGAAAGCGCAGGCAGGCAGCCGCAGCCGACTGCTGCGCCATCAGCACATAAAGGTAGCGGTTCATGGCCTGCTGCATCGCCGGGCTGCGCCGGAGTTCGCGCCGGAACGCAGCGGCTGTCATGCGCCAGGCGCTGCCTTCGCCCTGCACCAGCGCGTGCAGCGGTGCCCGTGCAATGCCCAGCGCCAGGTGCGCGCCCAGCATGCCTTCACGCCCGACCATGCCCACTTCCACACCGGGGCTGCCTTCAACGAGCGCCACCAGCGAGACAAAGCTGTCCACCGGAAAATAAACGTAGTGCGTCGCCTCGCCGGGCTCACTCAGGATCTGCGCCAGTTCCAGATGAACCGGCTCGCAGGCGGTACGCACGCGCGCGCGCACGGTCGCAGGAAAAACTTCGAGAAGGTGGTTGTCGACAGAAGCCAAGGAGGCTCTCCGGTGGCGGGCGAGCCCCTCCAGCGTAAAGGGGCGAAATTTCGGCCGCGCTACTGTCGATGGCAGTTCAATTCGGTGTCCCAGTATGCACCATGGGCCAACGGGGTGCCTGTGCGCTGCCGAACACCGGCGTGGCAGTGCCCTGATTCGGGTGACTCAGTACCGCATCACTCGCAGTGAAAGCTCAGGTCTCTGTGGGTGCTGGCAGCAGCCGGTCGTACTCTTTCTTCACGACGGCGTAGCACTCGCAGGTGCGTTGCTCCAGGCCCGGGCGGTCTGTCACCTGAATGCGTCCGCGGGTGTAGGTGATGAGGCCCGCCTTCTGCAGCTTCAGCGCGCCTTCGGTGACACCCTCGCGGCGCACGCCCAACATGTTGGCGATCAGCTCCTGTGTCATGAGCAGCTCGTTGCCTTGCAGCCGGTCCAAGCTCAGCAGCAGCCAGCGGCACAGCTGCTGGTCGAGTGAATGGTGGCGGTTGCACACGGCGGTCTGCGACATCTGCGTGATCAGCGCCTGGGTGTAGCGCAGCAGCAGGTGAAGCACGGGTGCGCGATTGAAATCCTCTTTGAGGAACTTGGCTGGCAGCCGGAAGCCCTTGCCCGCACTTTGCACCACCGCGCGGCTGGGAGTCGATTCGCCACCCATGAAGAGTGACACACCCACCAGGCCCTCGTGGCCCACCACGGCAATCTCGGCCGAGGCGCCGTTTTCCATCACGTAGAGCAGCGAGACGATGGACGTGGTCGGAAAGTACACATGTGCCATCTTGCCGCCCGACTCGTAGAGCACCTGACCCAGCGGCATGTCGATGGCTTCAAGGTGCGGCTGCCAGCGCTGGTACTCAGACTCTGGCAGCGCAGCCAGGAGCTGGTTTCGTTTGGGGTCGTTGGGGGTGGTCAAGGCAGAACTCCAGTGCATGATGGCTCTGAGTAATGCCTCTGACAGAGGTCTCGCACCGCCTTTGCAGTATAGGCAGGGCGATGCACCATGTATGTTCGCTACCGAACAAACCGACGAACGGTTGGCGAAATGTTCGCTATCGAACAGACGTTGTTTGGCCCCCCGTTTAGCGGACGTGGCTACGCCCCAGGCGACGCCTGGAGCTGCTGACGTGTTGATTACTTGCTTACTTCGCCTGGCGACGTGCCAGCGCTTCGCGTTCTGCGCGTTGGCCTGGCTCGGTCTGAAGGTAGCGGGTGTGTTCCTGACAGTAGGCAAACAGCAATTCCAGCTCGCTGGATTTGTCGAACACCGCATCGGCGCCGAGTTCTGCAGCCCGCTGGCGAATGTCGGGCGTTGCGTAGTTGGTCAGCAGCACCACCTTTTGGTAGCTCTCACGGTGGCGGCAGCCGGCCAGCACGCCCAGCCCGTTGCCTTCCCTCAAGAACAGGTCGACGATGGCCAGGTGCCAGTCGCCGTTGTGCAGCGTCAGCCAGTGGTTGGCTTCGGCCTGTGTGTCCGAGTGGGCCAGCACCTTCACGTCGGTGATCTCCTGCAGGGCCTCCATCAGGTTTTCCAGAACGGTCTGGTTGTCCTCGACGAGGTAGGTGATCAGCGGCATGGGGATGGCCCTTGGGTTCATGGTCAAAGTGGTGGTCGAACGCGCGGCTGTGGCGGGTCGGCCACGGCGCTGTGTCTATACCCTCCACTAGACCACGCTGAGCCACTGAGGACTGACAGCCGATGGCGCCGGTGCGGGTAGGACGTTGTTCAGGGTGTGCGGTGTAAACGGGCCTTCGACGAAGCAATGGTGCTCACATTCGCTGCATTCACACCCGTTCGAGCCTGTTTACACCCATTTGTCCCCATTCCGGCGCACGTTTGCCTGATGTTCCTCCGGCTTTCGCCTACACGCCGCTGCGTGGTTTCACGGTGGAACGGACATCCATCTTGGCGTTGAACCGGGTGTCAGGTTTGCCATGGTGCTGGTGTGTCCATGCGTTGCGATGCCTCCTGAAGGCGTTCGATACCGCACAGACCGGGCAAGCCGAGCCACGCATTCTCTGCGTCAGCCGAACCAGCGTATTGATGGGTGGATAAGCCGTTGAATTGACGGCCCCAAAAAAAGCAGTGAGGGGTTCGACGGAGGTCCTGTCTGGTGCGATGCACGTCACGCTTGCGCGTGGTCATCCAGGCAGCTTGATGGTTATTCATGGTTGTTTGAGATCGGACCCTATGCCCACTCTGCTGACCTTGAACCCGACACCTGAAAGCTGGGTGTGTGTGCTGCCGCACACAGTGGCGCGGTACCGCGCGAACGTCCTACGACGCGCCACGGCATTGCCTCAGGTGCAGGCCCTGGCATCGCTCCTACATTGGGTCTCCCACCCCATACCCGGCCTTCTTGCACTTCTGCAAAAGGCGCTACCGGTTTCTTCCACTCACGTTTTTCAACGAAGCGATGGTGCCCATGAGACTCCTGCTTGAATCACTGAAACAGTCTGCAGACATCCATGCGCTGCGGCAGGCCCTGCTCATCCTGTGCAGTTCCTTCGGGCCCGTCGCCCGGCTGGACATCGTGTCGGCCAGCCAGTCCGGCAAGCGCCAGGCGCTGTGCTTTCTGCGCATGGACTCCGACGACCAGGAGCTGCGCATGATGCGCGAGCTGGGCATGGGCCGGTTTGGCGGCGACCTGGTGCTGGTGGTGGACCTGCAGCCCTCAAGTGCTGCTGTACAGCCTGCTGCTTCCTCACGCGCCCCTTCACATTCCACCTCACATTCCGATTCCGTCTCCCTTTCTGCCTCCCCTGCGGAGGCTGCCACTCACTACCAAGGTCATAGAACACGCCATGCATCCCATCCTCATCGTCTCGGGAACGCGTCCTGAAATCATCAAGCTCGCCCCGGTCTACCACGCGCTGTGCGAGGCCGACTGGGCGCGGGTGCGCTGGCTGCACACCGGCCAGCACGATGAAATGGCCCAGCAGATCCTGGCCTGTTTTGATATTACCCCGGACATCACGCTCAAGCGCATGGGCACCAGCCTGATCGAGTTCAGCACCGGCTGCCGGCAGCAACTGGATGCCGTGCTCAAGCAGCAGCCATGGTCGCTGGTGATGGTGCAGGGCGATACCGAAAGTGCCTTCCAGGGCGCGCTCGCAGCGTTCTACAACGGCATTCCGGTGGCCCATGTGGAGGCAGGCCTGCGCACCTACAACCTCAACCGCCCTTTCCCAGAGGAAGGCCTGCGCCAGATGATCAGCCGGCTGACGCAGTTTCACTTCCCGCCCACCGTGCGCTCGCAGGTGGCGCTGGCCGACGAAGGCATTGCCGACGAGAAGGTGAGCCTGACTGGCAACACCGTGATCGATGCCCAGCAGTGGACCTGCAAGCACCGCGGCGTGAAGCGCAATGTCGAGGGGCGCGGCCATCTGCTGGTCACCGTGCACCGCCGCGAGAACTGGGGCCACGACGTGGCCGAGATCTGCCACGCCATCGCCGAGATTGCCGTGCTGCAGCCTGAATTGCAGGTGCTGTTTCCGGTGCACCTCAATCCGGTGGTGCGTGGCCCGGTCAATGACATTCTGGGCAAGATCGCCAATGTGCGCCTGACGGCCCCGCTGGACTACACCGCGATGCAGCAGGCCCTGGCCGATGCCTGGCTGGTGCTGACCGATTCCGGCGGCCTGCAGGAAGAGGCGCCGACCTTCGGTGTGCCGGTGCTGGTGCTGCGCGAAGAAACCGAGCGGCCCGAGGCGGTGGATGCCGGTTGCGCGCTTCTGATCGGCCCGACGCGCGCCGCCATCGTCCGGGAGGTCACGCGCCTGTCGGGTGACGAAGCGGCCTACCAGCGCATGGCGCAGGCGGGCAACCCGTTTGGCGACGGCACCGCCGCGCAGCGCATCGTGGATGTGCTGGCGCACCACTTTGCCACCGAGCCCGCGCCGATGGCTGCTGCCGCCTGATTCACCTGATCCGTTCCATTCAGCCACTCGAAGGCCCCCTATGCTGCCCGTTGCTTTAATCCCCAGGACCCCCAGGCCTCAGTCTCCCCAGCGCTTGCAGCGAATGGCGCTGAGGGCTGTTCGTTGTGTTCGCAGTGTTGGCGGGCTGGCGGCGGCGCTGGTCGTCGCACTGCCCGTTACCGCCCAGACTGGGGTGATGCTGCCGCAGGGTGCGCTGGTACCTTCGTTCAAGGACTATCCGGGGGCGTCGGTGATGGCGGTGATGCTGTTTGTCATCGTCGGTCTGATGATGGTTTACGGTGTGCGGCACTTTGTGTTCACGATGAACCGGCTCACTGCAAGGCAGCGCCACCCCTACATCGACATCGTGGTGGCCAACTGGCCGATGATCACGGTGTTCATTGCGGCCCACAACGAAGAGAAGGTGATTGCCGGCTGCATCGAGGCATTGCTCAACACCGACTACCCGGCCGACCGGCTGAAGATCATCCCGGTCAATGACCGCTCCAAGGACGGCACCGGCGCCATCATCGACAGCTATGTGGCGCGCTTTCCGTCGCGCATGTCGCCGTTTCACCGCACCAGCGGCAAGGCGGGCAAGTCGGCCGCCCTGAAGGACGCACTGGCCTTCGCCGAGGGCGACATCGCCATCATCTTCGATGCTGACTATGTGCCCGGGCGTGGCCTGCTCAAGCAACTGGTGGCGCCCTTCTTCGACCCCGAAGTGGGCGCAGTGATGGGCCGTGTGGTGCCGATGAACAGCGGTGCCAATTTGCTGACGCGGCTGCTCGACCTGGAGCGTTCGGGTGGCTACCAGGTCGATCAGCAGGCGCGCATGAACATGAACCTGTTGCCGCAGTACGGCGGCACCGTGGGCGGTGTGCGCCTGTCGGCGGTGGAGGCTGTCGGCGGCTGGCACGACGACACCCTGGCCGAAGACACCGACATCACCTTCCGCCTGATGTTCAACGGCTGGAAGACGGTCTACACCAACCGCTCGGAATGCTACGAAGAAGTGCCCGAGGACTGGGCGGTTCGCATCAAGCAGGTGACGCGCTGGGCCAAGGGCCACAACCAGGTGATGGCGCGCTACGGCTGGAAGTTCGCGACCAGCCCCTACCTCAACTTCGCGCAGCGGCTGGACGGCGTGCTGCTGCTCTTTGTGTTCGTGATTCCGCTGGTCATGCTGCTGGGCTGGTTTCTGGCGCTGGGGCTGTACTTCCTCAATGCCGGTTCGCTGCTGGCCAAGCTGATCCCGCTGTTTGCGCTGATGGCCTACGGCACGCTGGGCAACTTCGCGGCCTTCTTCGAGATCGTGATCGCGGTGCTGATTGACGGCAATCGCCGCCGCCTGCGTCTTCTGCCTTTCAACCTGCTGGGCTTTCTGGTCAGCCTGTTTGCCATCTCGGGCGCCGTCTGGAGCCTGGTGCTTGACCGTGTGCTCAGCCGCGAGATGGTCTGGGACAAAACCATTCGCTACCGTGGAGAAGCCGCCAAATGAACAGCAGCAACTATCTGACCTACCTCGCCTTTTTCGGCGTGTGTCTCTTGATCCTGACGCTGCCCTTCATTCCGGCTTTCCGCGAATGGATGTGGCCGACCGACATCGCGCCGCTGCCGGTGTCGGCCAACTACGCCGCCGACATTGACCACTTTGCGCGGCGACTGCGCGGTGACGCCATGGCGCGGCTGGGCCAGGGCCCCGCGACCAGCCATGAAGACTTCCAGATGGTCGGTGAGCAGATGAGCACCAAGGAGTGGAGAGAGGCCAGTCGCCGCCTGATGACCACTGGCAGCATCCACACGCCGGATGCCGTGCGCACCACGCAGCCGGTGTATGTGGATGGTGATTTTGTGGCGGGTGGCGATTCGTCGGTGCTGGCGCTGTACGCCACCGGCGACATCGCGCTCGGTGCCGCCAGCCGGGTCACCGACTGGGCCCATGCCGATGGTGTGCTTCGCGTGGGTCAGGGCGGCATTGCCTTGCGGCGCATCTCTGCCGGCCAGTCGATTGAGCTGGATGTTGACGCCTGGTTTGAACGCCTGAGCGCGCCGCTGCTGCGCTTCGGCCAGCGCGCCAGCAAGGTACTGCCGCCCACCGCCATCGAGCAGACGCCTGGCAGCTACGCCGACCTGCCGGGTGCGGTGGCGCAAACCCCGACGCTGTACCTGATTCGCGGCGACTGCGTTTTGCCTGCCGCGCGGGTCTTTCGGGGCTCGCTGGTGGTGACTGGCTTTCTGACCGTGGGCGCCGCCACCACGGTGCACGGCGACATCAAGGCTCGCGACGGCGTGAGCCTGGGTCATCGCTCGGCAGTGCTGGGCGCGATCACCTGCGAGAAGCGGATCTACATGTTCCCGGACGCGAGGGCCTGGGGCCCGGTGATTTCGGAGAGCGATGTGCTGATCGGCGCCAGCGCCATCGTCGGCCTGCCCGAGGCGCCGACCACGGTGAGCGGCCTGAACGTGATTGTCGAAGACGGTGTGCAGGTCCACGGTGCCATCTGGGCGCACGAGATCGGCATGGTCAAGCCCGCATGAAGTGGCAGCGACTTGTCTCGGCAGGCGCATTGACCGCCCTGGTGGCTTTCACAGTGCTGGCCAACACCACCCCACGGCTGGACTTGACCGGCTACCAGGACAGCGGCGGTGCCATCACGGTGCTGCGCGGCGGTGACTCCACCGACCCCTACTTTGCGATGCAGGCCCTGCTGCTGGCGCACGAGAACGGCATGGATGTTTCCGTGCCAGCCAGCCAGTTTGCCGACTGGCTGGTGCCGCATCAAAAGCCTGACGGCACGTTTGACCGCTTCTGTCGCAGTGGTGGTGCGGGTGGCATGGGTAGCAGCAGTGGCGCTGCCGCCAGCTGGCGCGCCTGCAAGACCGCCGACGCTGACGATTCGCTGCTGGCCATCTGGATCAAGCTGCTGGAAACCATGCCGACGCAGCTGCGTGCCAAGCCGGTCTGGGCCAAAAGCCACCAGATCGCGACCGCCTCGCTGAACCATCTGCTGCAACCCTCGCGCGGCATCTATATGGTGTCGCCGGTGTACCTGCACGGCCTGTTCATGGACAACCTGGAGGTCTGGTCGCTGAAGGCGCATCAGAAGGGCGCAGGCAGTCCGGCTGAAGCGGCGAAGCTCTCGAAGGCGATTCACGACACCTTCTGGGACCCGGTGAACAAGCGGTTTCTGGTGTCCACCCAGCTGGAGCAGCGCACACAAAAGCCGGCCTTCTACCCGGACCATGTGGCGCAGATTTTTCCGCTGCTGGTGGGCTACACCGACCTGCCGGAGCCACCCGCCGCGTACTACCGCCGCTGGATGGGCGTGCACCGCGCCGAATGGCTCAAGCACAGCGAGGCTGATTACCCCTGGGGCCTGCTGGCGGTGCTGGCGCTGAACCAGAAAGACACCACCAGCGCGCGCTGCTGGCTGCGTGATGCGTCGCCGCTGCGGCATTCCGCACGCTGGGCGGTGACCGACGAGGCTGCGCACCAGATCCTGACCGCGCGGGGCCTCAAGCCCGCAACGACCACCACGGCCTGCGCATGAGCGTCCAGCCCATAACAATCATTTCAAGAGGAGCTTTCATGTTCAGACCAGGGTATAGGGGTCACCCCGCCGCCATCGCTGCAGTCGCTGTGATGGCGCTCACCGGCGCATCGTCTGCCGTCATGGCGCAATCAATGACAGAGACTGCGGGCGAGCCGCTGGCTCAAACCGAAGTTCAAACCGTGGCCCAGGCCATGCCTTCATCCACCGTGCGGGCGCCCGACTCGGTGATGGTCGCGCCGCCCGTTGCTGCGGGTGATGGCGAGGTGCGCAGTCTGGAGCTGACCATGGGCGCGCAGCGGCTCACTGCCGGGCTGGGCAACTGGCGTGAAGTCGCACTGCGTGGCGCCTACGGCATCGGGCCGCATCTGCTGCAGGGCGAGCTATCGCAGCACCGCCGCTTTGGCACGGAGGGGACTTTCCTCGGCATCAGTGACACCTACACCTTCAACGAAGACTGGTTCGGCTCGGTGGCGATTGGTGTTGGCGATGGGGCGTTTTTCCTGCCGCGCTGGCGCGCCGATGCCACGCTGTACCGCAAGCTGCTGGCTGACCGGCGCCTGGTCACCTCAGTAGGTGTGGGTTACTACGACGCCCCCGACGGCCACACCGACAAAAGCCTCTCGCTTGGCGCCGCGTATTACTTCGAGGCACCGTGGGTGCTTGAAGGCGGTGTGCGGCTGAACCACAGCAACCCGGGCGGCGTGCAGACCCAGCAGCAGTTTGTGGCGCTGACCTACGGGCGCGACAAACAGGACCTCGTCACTGCACGCTATGGCTGGGGCAGTGAGGGCTATCTGGCGATTGCGGCCAACACCCAGCTGGTGAACTTCAAGAGCCACGAGGCCAGCCTGTCATGGCGCCACTGGTTCAACCCGCGCACTGGCGCGCTGGTGGCTCTTAACCGCTACACCAACCCGTCGTACCGCCGCAGTGGCATCACCGTTGGCGTGTTTCACGCATTCTGAGAGCCACCATGCCCACCCCTGACAACTCTGTTTCCGCACAGGCCCGCGAGCATGACCGCGTGTTCCATGTGGCGTTCTCCGCCGCCCGCAAGGCCCGTGCCTCGCTGGTGACGGTGCGGCCGCACCGCTCGATCACGCCGCTGAACGTCACGCCCTTTCTGCTGGCGCAGGCGGTGGTGTTGCCGCTTCTGCTGTGTGGTCTGCTGATATGGGGCAAGCCCTTCATCCTCGACTTCTGGCGCGACTGCATCCTGTTCTGGGCCAGCGGGCTGGACCTGTCGTTCAGCCTGGCAACGCAGGCCAATGACTCTGGCGAATACGGGCTGGACCTGGCCGCCAGCACCGGCGCCAGCCTGATGCCAAGTCGCACCACGCTGGTGGTGACGGCGCTGGTGATG
>CALSAU010000039.1:0-10839 GCA_943372985.1 Polaromonas sp. YR568
CCAGAATCGGCGCCTTGCACTGCGGCCATTGAACCAGCTCCAGCAGTTGCTCGGGCGTGGCGTCAGGGGCCAGTTCAGGCCTCAATTTGTACTTGCGTCCCAGCGCCAGCGCAGTCTGCTCGCAGCGGCGAGCCGGGCTGACGAAAATGCGGGCGCCGTCGGGCAATTGACGGTCCAGCCAGGCCGCCATGCGGGCGGCTTGCTTCTCACCCCGGGGCGTCAGGGAGCGCTCCAGATCGCGCGCGCCGTCCGGGTCGCCTTCAGGCCAATCCTCGGCTTCTGCGTGACGCCACAGGATCAGGTCCATGCTATTTGTCCTGCTCGCGGGGCGCTGCGTAACGCGCCATCAATGCCGCCTGCGCACCGTGCTGGCGGTCCGCGTGGTGCCCGTGCGGCTTGACCCGCAGATAGGTGCCATCGGGCTGCAGGTCCCAGGCGTCGCGGCCATCGTGCAGATAGGCCACCAGACACTCGTCGATGATGCGCTGGCGAATTGCCGGGTCTTTGACTGGCCATGCCAGTTCAATACGCCGCAGCATGTTGCGGTTCATCCAGTCGGCGCTGGAGAGGTACAGGGTCTCCTCTCCATCGCAGCGGAAGTAAAACACCCGTGAATGTTCAAGGAAGCGGCCAATTACCGAACGCACCCGGATGTTGTCGGTGACGCCCGGTACCTGCGCCGGCAACATGCAGGCACCGCGCACGATCAGGTCGATCTTCACGCCGCTCTGCCCTGCCCGCACCAGTGCCAGCATCAGGTCTTCATCGGTCAGTGCATTCATTTTGATCACGATGCGCGTGTCCTTGCCGCGGGCCGCAGCCTCGGCCAGCACGCCCACACGCTCAATCAGCTTGCGGTGCAAATGGAAAGGCGCCAGCAGGAGGTGATGTAACTTGGGCAGGCGGCTCTGGCTGGCCAGATGCACAAAGACGTTGTCGATGTCCTCCGTCATCAGCGGGTCGGCAGTGAGGTAGCTGATGTCGGTGTAGAGCTTCGCCGTGCGCGGGTTGTAGTTGCCGGTGGACAAGTGGGCATAGCGCACCAGATGCCGCCCTTCGCGGCGGGTCACCAGCAGCATCTTGGCGTGGGTCTTCAAGCCCACCACGCCGTACACCACCTGCGCGCCAATGGACTCCAGCATCTCGGCCCAGTTGATGTTGGCTTCCTCATCAAAGCGGGCCTTGAGTTCCACCACCACGGTGACTTCCTTGCCGCGCCGCACGGCTTCGCGCAGCAGCACCATCAGCTCGGAATCGGCACCGGTGCGATAAATCGTCTGCTTGATGGCCAGCACCTGCGGGTCATTCACCGCCTCGCGCAGGAAGGCCAACACGCCGTCGAAGCTCTCGAACGGCTGGTGGATGGACACATCGCCCACCTTGAGGCGCTCAAAAAACGACTGCCCAGCCTGCAGCTGCAGCGGATAGCAGGCGCGGTAGTGCGGAAACAGCAGGCGGGGGTCATTGACCAGATCCACCAGCTGCGTCAGGCGCACCAGATTGACGGGCCCATGCACACGGTAAAGCGAGAGCTCGGGCAGGTTGAACTGCTTGAGCAGAAAACTCGACAGGTGTTCGGAGCAGCCCGCAGACACCTCCAGCCGCACCGCCTGGCCATAGTGGCGCTGCTCCAGCCCCTGGCGCAGGGCGGTACGCAGGTTCTTCACATCGTCTTCGTCCACCGCCAGGTCGGAATGCCGGGTCACGCGGAACTGCGAGAACTGGCCGACTTCGCGGCCGGCAAACAGCTCGTGCAGATGGGCGCGGATCACGCTGGACAGCGACACAAACAGTTTGGTCTTGCCCCCGCCCACATTCATCGGAATCAGGCGCGGCAGCACACGCGGCACCTTCACGATGGCGATGTCGTTGTGCCTGCCAAATGCATCGTGCCCACCGAGGCGGACGATGAAGTTCAGCGACTTGTTGGCCACCTGCGGAAACGGATGGGACGGGTCCAGCCCCACGGGAATCAGCAGCGGGCGAACCTCACGCTCAAAGTAGTTGCGAACCCAGCGCCGCTGCGCGGCATTGCGCTCACCGTGCGACACGATGCGGATGCCCTCACGCTCGAAGGCCGGCAGGAGGTCGTCGTTGTAGACCGAGTACTGGCGCGCCACCATGTCGTGCGCCAGTGAAGACAGCGCCTTGAAGGTCTGGGCCGTGTACGGGCCTTTGGACTCGTTCGACTGCACCGCCTGCAGGTGGGGCGCAGCACGAACCTCAAAGAACTCGTCGAGGTTGGACGAAACGATGCACAGAAAGCGCAGGCGTTCCAGCAGCGGTACATCGGGCCGCCTGGCCCAGTCCAGCACCCGCTCGTTGAACGCCAGAATACTGTGGTCGCGGTCCAGAAACTGGACGGGCGTGGGCGTGCGCGCGGCCGAACCCGCAGCGGGAGGCGTGGCACTGGAGTGGGACATGAACAGGGGAGACTCCGCGATCAAAGGCGTTAAAAACAGAGGCGTTAAAAAGCGTTACCGGAGTGTTCACCTGTTTGATGACAACGGCGTGACAGTTCCTTGACCCGATGTTGCCACCGCAGCGGGAGTCAGGAAGGCCCCGGCGCCCCTTATCCCCGATCGTACCGGCACCAGATGCGACTCAAAAAGCCGCGCCGCATGGGCCCAGCTGAAGGCCTGGGCGCGCTGGCGAGCTTCATGGCGCGGTACCGCCAATGCCCGGTAACAAGCCTGCTGCAGGTCTTCGTCCATGACACCGCCATGACAGGTCAGCGAACCTTCATGACTTTTCTGGCCCAGCACCTCCAGCGGCCCGTCCACCGGGAAGGCTGCCACCGGGGTGCCGCAGGCCATGGCCTCCAGCATCACCAAGCCAAAGGTCTCGGACCGGCTGGGAAACACAAACACATCGGCTGCCGCGTAGACCCGGGCCAGCTCGGGCCGGGCCAGCACGCCCATCCAGCGAACTTGCGGGTAGCGCTCTTTCAGCGAAGCCTCCAGCGGTCCGACGCCGCACACCACTTTGGTACCCGGGATGTCCATCTTCAGGAATGCTTCGATATTCTTCTCATAGGATACACGCCCCACAAACAGCGACACTGGCCGCACCAGCGGCTCCATCGCCGGATGGGCAGGCGGCTGCGGCTCGAATCCAAAGAGCTGGGTGTCCACGCCGTGGGTCCACGCGCGCAGATTGCGAAAGCCCCGCCCGGCCAGCATGCGCAGCACGCCCTGCGTCGGCACCATCACGCCCGACGACGGGCGATGGAAATGACGGAACAAGGCATAGCCCCATGACAGCGGAATGCGCAGCGCCGCGTGCAGGATCTCTGGAAACTTGGTGTGGAAGGCGGTGGTGAATGCGAGCTGGTGCTTCAGGCAGTAGCTGCGCGCAGCCCAGCCCAGCGGCCCCTCGGTGGCAATGTGAATCGCCTCTGGCACAAACGCGTCCAGCTGGGCCTTCAAACCCGCTTTGGGCCGGATGGCCAGGTCAATGCCGGCGTAACCCGGGCAGGGCCGGGTCCGGAACAGTCCCGGGTGAATCACCTCGACCTGATGACCCAGGGTTTTCATTTCGCGCACCAGTTCCACCAGCGTGGTGACCACGCCGTTGACTTGCGGTTGCCATGCATCGGTGACAAGGGCGATCTTCATGCGACCGCCGCGCTGGCGTAGTGACCACGCCCTTGGGTTTCATGTGCAGGAGCCCAGTGCACCAGTTCGAGCGAGCCATCGAAGTGTTCGACCAGCGCGGTGCGGCTTTCCACCCAGTCGCCATCGTTGCAATACAGCACGCCGTCGATGGTGCGCATCTCGGCCCGGTGGATATGCCCGCAGACCACACCCTGGTGGCCTTGCCGGCGCGCCTCTGCAGCCACTGCGACTTCGAAGTCAGTCACGTAATTCAAGGCGCTTTTGACCTTGTGCTTCAGGTAGGCTGAAAGCGACCAGTACGGCAAGCCCATACGGGCGCGCAAGCGGTTCAGGTAGCGGTTGAGCTTGAGCGTGAACTCGTAGAGGTTGTCACCCACGTAGGCCAGCCAGCGGGCGCACTGGACGACGGCATCGAAGTAATCCCCATGGATGACCCACAGCGTGCGGCCGTCGGCGGTGGTGTGCACCGCCTCGTCGATCACTTCGATGCCGCCGAACTGGTGGCCGATGAATTCGCGCGCAAATTCGTCGTGATTACCCGGCACGTACACCACACGGCAACCTTTGCGCGCCCGGCGCAGCAGCTTCTGCACCACGTCGTTGTGCGACTGCGGCCAGTACCACTTGCGGCGCAGCTGCCAGCCATCCACGATGTCACCGACCAGATAGAGGTTATCGCTGGGGCGGGCTTTCAGGAAGTCCAGCAACGCGGCGGCCTGGCAGCCCGGTGTGCCCAGGTGGATGTCGGAGATGAAGATAGTGCGGTAGCGCTTTCGCAGGCTGTCATCGCGGTCATCACGGTCATCGTCGTGGTCGCCACCACCCTGCCCCGTGCCGTGGCTGATGACCCCTGCCGCATCAAACAGGCTGCGCATCAGGCGCCCCCGGTGCCAGCTGCCACCGGCTTGCCAGCGAAATGCTTGAGGTAGCGCGGCGGCAAGTCGGCGATGCGCATCATCATCGGCAGGTCGGCCGAATTGAAGTCCGGGTCCCAGGCGGGTGCGCCCAGCACTTTGGCGCCAAGGCGAAGGTAGCCCTTGATCAGCGCGGGTGGCTCCACGTCCAGCGTGTCGTCCAGCTTTTCCACCGGCAGGGCCAGCCGCGGCGTGACGCGGTATTCAATCGGTGCCAGATGCGTCTGTCGCACCTGCCGCCAGATGCTGGCTGCCGCGTGCCCGCTGCAAACGCCGTTGTGCTGCATCGGAATGCTGGCGCAGCCGATCATGGTGTCGAGCTGGTTGCGTGCCATGAACTCCGCGAGCGCACCCCACAGCGCCAGAATCACGCCACCGTGGCGGTGGTCAGCATGCACACAGCTGCGGCCCAGCTCCACCATGCGCTCGCGCAGGCTGCGCAGTCGTGTCAGGTCAAACTCGGTGTCGCTGTAGGTGCTGCCCACGCGTTTGGCCTGCGTCGGCGTCAGCACGCGGTAGGTGCCAATCACGTCCTGGGTGTCGGCGTCGCGCACCAGCAGGTGTTCGCAATAGTCATCGAACAGGTCCACATCGTGGCCTGGCAGTGTTTTGGCCAGGTTCGCACCCATCTCCAGCGCAAACACCTCGTACCTCAGGCGCTGCGCCTGCCGGACTTCATCCTGGTGCCGGGCCCAGCTGACCGAAATTTTCCCCACGGCAGGTTTTTGAATCCCTTGAACATCGGACTGGCGGACAACATGACCGCTTTGATGAAGTGACCCCCGTGGCATGGCGACCGGCGACAGTGCAAAAGTGGGATTGGGCAGTTCTTTCATCGTGAGCTCCTTGTGGTCTGTGTCAATCGACGCCTTGCAGCGTGTAACTGCAGCATGTGACTGCTGCTTGCGGCGGAAAAAAGCCCCGTTTCCGGGGCTTGCATATCCATGTTTCTCAATCGTTGGCGCTCCAGCGACGGCCCGCATGAGCCGGTTGCCGGCGACTCGGCGCCAGCTCCTCGTGGGCCTGGCCGGGCAGCCAGGGTCGGGCCCCGGCCTTGAAGCGCAGCCCGCCCGGGCTGTTCAACATGGCGCGGGCGGTGCAGCTCAAAATGCGCAGGCGCTGCAATTCAAAGTCGTCAAGGCCATGGGCGCAGGGCGCTGCATCATTTGCGGCCATCGCTTGGGTCACTGAGGAGGGTTGCTTTCTTTTCATGCCGAAAGTTTGTTCGGCAGCGATGACGTCCGCGTGTCACTTTCATGGCATCTGCGTGTCAGTGCTGCGCGCAGCGGGCCCGACTTCGGCGTACGGATGTCACCGGTTTGTCACACAGACATCACACACTTGCCGTCGGCCGATGACGAACCGCCTGACGTTCCTCAGGGTTTGAAGGCCATCCAACAACCTCGCCAAGACACGACGATGACAACACCCACCCTTCGCCCCTCCGATATCTTCAACAACGAAGACTCGAACACCTCTTCCAACCCCACGTTTGACGATGTGCTGAACAGCCGCCTGAGCCGGCGCAACGTGCTGCGTGGTGGTGCCAGTGCCGCAGCGGCCACCGTGCTCGGCGGTGTGGGTCTGGCCGGTTGTGCCACCAGCAGCACCACGTCCATGGCATTGCCTGGCGAGAAACTGCTGGCTTTCACGGCCGTGCCCAAGAGCCTGGCCGACGTGGTGAGTGTCCCCGTCGGCTACAAGGCCGAGGTGATCTACGCACTGGGCGACCCGATCCTGGGCAATGCAGCGCCATTCAAGAACGACGGCACCGATGCCGACTTCGAACTGCGCGCTGGCGACCACCATGACGGCATGGAATGGTTCGGTCTGAGCGACAACGGCCAGCCCTCACGCTCGGCCATCAACCGCGGACTTCTGGCGATCAATCACGAAGCCACCACCGACGAGAAGCTCACCTCCTTCTTCATCCACGCCAACGGCGGCAAGGCCAGCCTGCCCCGCCCCGCCAGCGAAGTCGACAAGGAGATGGCGATTCACGGTGTCTCCGTCGTCGAAGTACGCAAGAACGGCAACAAGTGGGACTACCTGCGCGACTCGCCTTTCAACCGCCGCCTCACGCCGATGAGCGACATCGAGATTTCCGGCCCGGCACGCGGCAACAGACTGATGGTGACCAAGTACTCGCCCACCGGCACCAAGACCCGCGGCACGCTCAACAACTGCGGCACCGGCCTCACGCCGTGGGGCACCTTCCTCACGGGTGAAGAGAACTTTGTCGGCTACTTCCACCGCACCGCTGGCGACGACGCGCGCCGCGGCAACGACAAGTCGGTGACCTCATTGCGCCGCTACGGCCGCGCACAGGGCGCCGCATCGCGCCACGGTTGGGAAACCGCCGGCAGTGATGACAAGTACATGCGCTGGAACAACAGCCAGACTGGCACCTCTGCCGACGGCAGCGACGACTACCGCAACGAACTCAACGGCCAGGGCTATGTGGTCGAGATGGACCCCTACGACAAGACCAAGCTGGCCAAGAAGCGCACCGCACTGGGCCGCTATGCCCACGAAAGCGCCGTGTTTGGCAAGGCCGTCGCAGGCCAGCCGCTGGCGGTCTACATGGGTGACGATGCACGCAACGAATACATCTACAAATACGTCTCCAATGCGCGCTGGGACCCCGCCGATGCGGAGCCAGCCAACCGCATGGCCGCTGGCGACAAGTACCTCGACAACGGCAAGCTCTACGCCGCCAAGTTCAACAGTGACGGCACGGGCCAGTGGGTCGAGCTGTCCATCGACAACCCCGCCATCAGGAACTTTGCCGGCTACCGCTTTGCCGACAAGGCCGACGTCTGCGTGAACGCCCGCCTTGCCGCCGATGCGGTGGGTGCCACCAAGATGGACCGTCCCGAGTGGACCGGCGTCAACCCGAAGAACGGCGAGGTGTACTTCACGCTCACCAACAACACCAACCGCACCACCGACCCGAAGAACGCGTCGCAGCTGCTGCCCGACGCGGCCAATCCCCGCGCCTACACCGACAGCCGCAGCGGCCAGAGCCAGGGCGGCAACCCCAACGGCCATGTGCTGCGCCTGAAGGAAGCCGGTTCGATGGCCTCGGCCACCGCGATGACCTGGGACATCTATGTGTTCGGCGCCAAGACCGGCACATCGACGGCGTCGATCAACCTGTCGAACCTCACCGATGACCAGGATCTTTCCAGCCCTGACGGTCTCTGGTTCAGCCCCTACACCGGCATCTGCTGGATCCAGACCGATGACAAGGCTTATAGCGACAAGACCAACTGCATGATGCTGGCCGCGCTGCCCGGTCAGGTTGGCGATGGCAAGGCTGTCACGCTGAACTATCCCACCGCCAACGGCAATCTGGCGGTTCAGACGCAAGTGGGCAAGTCGCCAACCGCCGACACCCTGAAGCGCTTCCTCGTGGGGCCTGCGGGTTGCGAAATCACCGGCGCTTGCGAGACACCCGACGGCAAGGCACTGTTTGTCAACATCCAGCACCCTGGCGAAGACACCCCCATGGCCGCAGTGAATGACGTGAGCAAATACCAGAGCCAGTGGCCTGCCAATGCAGGTTACGGCCCCGGCAAGCGCCCACGCTCCGCAACCATTGTGATCACCAAGCTGGACGGCGGTCGTATCGGTACCTGATGATCCAGACAGGCGGGGCAGCTTGACGCTGACCTGCCCTGGTGAACTGACCTGCCCTGGTGAATTAAGCACTGGATTGAAAATGGCTTGACCGCAAGGTCAGGCCATTTTTATTGGTGGGTCGCTTGGGGATGTACGGCGTTGCGGTGAAACTGCATCAGCGCAGTTCTGCGCCTATTACCTATTACCTATTGCCTGTTGCCTATTGTTCGGAAGGCAACAACATGGCGATGCGCTCGCTCAAGCCATCGGCCCTTTCTGCGCCCGCAACGGCCTCGACGCTCGCCAGAATATCCTGCGACACGATCAGCATGGACGCCCGGTCACGCGCATCCCGCAGCCGTTCCCTGAGGCGCGCAGCCATGTCCGGGTCTTTCCTCGCAAACATGCGCTCGCAGATATCGAACAGGAACATGCGCGTCGTGGCCAACGAGCGTTTGCCGTCAAAGTTGTCGCCTTGAGGGCGCAGGGGTTCATTGGCACTGGCCACGCTGGTTGTGATCACGATGTCGGGTGACGCCACAGCCAGCGCTGGCGCTGGCGCTGCGGGTACCGTTCCACGCTCCGGGGGAATCAAATAGCCTTCCACCAGCAGCTTTTCCAGGATGCTGCCGTCGTCCTGCAGTTGATCCTGAATCTGCGCGCGGGTCTTGACGCCGTCGACCAGAAAGAGCGCAGACCGCTCCCGCAGTGTCAGAGTCCTGGTTTTGGAAGCAATCTCAGTTTTCGCTTTTTCGGATTTTTGCAGAGGCATGGCACGCACCGGAGTTGACTGAGCAGCCATCATCCAATCGGCCCATGTACACGTGATGACAACGCTGTCACCCTGTGCCAGTTGAAGGGGCTTTTACCCCGGCGCTGAAACCCCTGAAGTTCCGGCCGTCCGGCCTGGCACTTCGGCGCTAAATAACCGCGCTAGTTCGCGCGCTGATTCACTCGCTTCGATAGCGCTTCCGCACTTTCCTTGCGCTCGCTGTAGCGGTCGGTCAGCCACGGCGTGATGCCGCGCGTGAGCAGTGTGAACTTGACGAGTTCCTCCATCACATCCACCACCCGGTCGTAGTAGGCCGAAGGTTTCATGCGACCCGCCTCGTCAAACTCCATGAAGGCCTTGGCCACCGACGACTGGTTGGGAATCGTCAGCATGCGCATCCAGCGGCCCAGCACGCGCAACTGGTTCACCGCATTGAACGACTGCGAGCCACCTGAGACCTGCATCACCGCCAGCGTCTTGCCCTGCGTCGGTCGCACCGCGCCTTGCGTCAGCGGAATCCAGTCGATCTGCGCTTTCATGATGCCGGTCATGGCGCCATGCCGCTCGGGCGAGCACCACACCATGCCTTCGGACCAGCGCACCAGACTGCGCAGCTCTTCGACCTTGGGATGACTCTCGGGTGCATCGTCGGGCAGCGGCAGACCGCGCGGGTCAAACGTGCGGGTCTCCGCGCCCATGGCCCGCAGCAGGCGCGCCGCCTCCTCGGTCAGCAACCGGCTGAAGGAACGGTCACGCACCGAGCCGTACAGCAGCAGAATGCGGGGCGGGTGAGCCACGGCGGTGATGCGGGCCGCCGCTTCTGCGAGCTGGGCAGCGTCGGGCTGCCGGAACAGCGGCCACTCCAGCTGGGGCAATTCGCTGGCGTCGATTTCAGGGCTGGACAATGCGCTCTCCCCGCTCGTTGATGACCTGCTCGCCATCTTCCTTGGTGAACGCACCGCGCTGCGGCTGGGGCAGGATGTCCAGCACGGCCTCTGATGGCCGGCACAGCCGCGTGCCCAGGGGCGTGACCACCACCGGCCGGTTGATGAGGATGGGGTGGGCCAGCATGGCGTCGATCAGCGCGTCATCGGTCAGCGCCGGGTCGTCGAGCCCGAGTTCATCGTAAGGCGTGCCTTTGCGGCGCAGCAGCTCCCGCGCCGGCATGCCCATCTGCTGGATCAGCTCCTGCAGTTTGTCGCGGCTGGGCGGGTGACGCAGGTACTCGATCACTTCCGGCTCTTCCCCGCTGTTGCGGATCAGAGCCAAGGTGTTGCGCGAGGTGCCGCACTGGGGGTTGTGGTAAATCGTGATGCTGGGCATGCCGATGGTTCCTTTGGGTACTGGTTGTGGCTTGTAACAATTCAATATTTCAATTATATTTGAATCATGGAAATAGTTACCGCAGCACCCTCCCCCCTCACCCTGCTCAGCCCCCTCGACGAAAGCGCTGCCGTCAAGGCGCTGGCGGCCCTGGCGCAAGCCCAGCGCCTGCGCGCCTTCCGGGCGCTGGTGGTGGCGGGGCCCGCCGGGCTCACGCCGGGGGCCATGTCGGCGCAGCTGGGCGTGGCGCCCAGCGCCCTGTCGTTTCACCTCAAGGAGCTGACGCACGCCGGCCTCATCAGCAGCGAAGCGCGCGGCCGCAACCTGATTTACCGCGCCAGCTTCGGCCACATGAACGCCCTGCTCGGCTACCTCACCGAGCACTGCTGCGAGGGCCAGGTCTGCAGCACCACGGCTGACGCAGCCTGCGTCGGTTGCTGATGCGGTTGGCGCCTCACCACACACCTTTCCTGTCCATCCATGCCCCCACCCATTTCAATGACCATGAACAACGAAACCCTGAACGTTCTTTTCCTGTGCACCCACAACTCGGCCCGCAGCATCCTGGCCGAAGCCGCGTTGAACCACA
>CALSAU010000040.1:0-10815 GCA_943372985.1 Polaromonas sp. YR568
TCCACGATGAACTCCACCGTGCCGGCGCCGACATAGTTCACCGCCCGCGCCGCCGCCACGGCCGCTTCGCCCATCTGTTGACGCATGGCGGGCGTCATGCCGGGAGCGGGAGCTTCTTCCAGCACTTTCTGGTGGCGGCGCTGCACCGAGCAGTCGCGCTCGAACAAATACACGTAATTGCCCTGCGTGTCGCCAAACACCTGAATCTCGATGTGGCGCGGGCGCTGGGCGTATTTCTCGACCAGCACCGTGTCGTCGCCAAAGCTGTTGATCGCTTCGCGCTGACACGACGCGAGCGCGGCGGCGAAGTCTTCTGACTTCTCCACTGCCCGCATGCCCTTGCCGCCGCCGCCTGCGCTGGCCTTGATCAGCACCGGGTAACCGATGCGGTCGGCTTCGCGCTGCAGCAGTGCCGGGCTCTGGTCGCTGCCGTGGTAACCGGGCACCAGCGGCACACCGGCTTTTTCCATCAGCTGCTTGGACTCGGCCTTCAAACCCATGGCCTTGATCGCCGACGCGGGTGGGCCGATGAAGACGAGGCCCGCATCGACGCAGGCCTGCGCAAACTCTTCGTTCTCGCTCAGGAAACCATAGCCGGGGTGAATGGCCTCAGCCCCGGTGGCCTTGGCTGCCGCGATGATGCGCTCCCAGCGCAGGTAGCTGTCTTTGGGCGCGCTACCCCCGATGTGCACCGACTCATCGCAGAACGCCACATGCTTGGCCGTGGCATCGGCGTCAGAGTACACCGCAACGGTCTTGATGGCCATGCGGCGCGCGGTAGAAGCGACCCTGCAGGCGATTTCACCGCGATTGGCAATCAGGATTTTCTTAAACATGGTGAACTTTCGCGGTGAAATCTCCTGAGCACGCTGCGCGTGCCAGGCAATGTAGCTTCGCTGCTGCGCGGCCTTGCCGCTGGTCACCGAGATTGGCGATCAGTATTTTCTTGAACATGGTCACTCTTTGAAAAAGGAGATTTCAATTGGAAGGCGGGTGTCGGCCCTGGATCGGCCTTGCCGCTGAAGATGCGGGCCACGCGGGTAAACAGCAGGCGTAGAAAGCGCCAGCACAGGCGAATCAGCCACACGCTGAGCACCAGCACGGCCGCCAGCGCCACCGCAAACACCAGCGGGTGGGCAATCGCCAGCCACAGGCCCAGCGGCACCAGGCCGTCTTCCAGCAGCGACGCACCGATATTGGTGAAGGGCTCGGGCGAGGTGTTGATCGCCGCGCGCGTGGTTGCCTTGGCGGTGAAGCTGGTGGCTGCCAGCGTGCCGCCCATCAGTGCCGCGACCAGACCCATCACCGCACTGTCGGCGCCGAACACGCTGGCCGCCAGTGCAGCGCCGGCCGGAATGCGGATCACGCCATGCACCGCGTCCCACAACGAATCGATACCGGGAATCTTGTCTGCAAAAAATTCGACGAACACCAGGAACCCGCTTACGCCCAGCACCACAGGGTGGGCCAGCAGCTGCAGTCCGGGCGGCAAGGCGATCCAGCCCATGAAGCCGGCCAGCCCGGTGAGCAGTACCGCCAAATAGAGGCGCACGCCACTGGCCCAGCCGAGCGCGCCGGCCAGGGCAATCAGTTGGGCTGTATCCAGGTTCATTTATGGCTCCGAATACCCGAGGTAGAAAGGACCTGAGGCCAGCAGACGCCGCGGGACTGGCTTTGCCAGACCGCAGGCGTCGCCCCCTTGAGGGGGGAGGCGGCTACACGAAGTGAGCCCGCAACGGGGGTGGTTCTCATAGCCAATTCGGCTTGCGCTTCTGCAGGAACGACTGCACCCCCTCGCGCCCCTCGGGGCTCACACGCACATCGGCAATGGCGGCCACCGTCATCTGCACCAGTGCGGGCGTGATTTCCTGTTCGGCCACATCCTGCACCAGCTTCTTGCACAGGCGCACGGCTTCCGGTCCGGCGCTGACCAGCGTTTGCGCCAGTTCCGCAACGCGGTGGTTCAACGCATCAGGGTGTACCACCTCATGCACAAAGCCGATGCGTAGGGCCTCTGCGGCGCCGAAGCGCTCGGCCGTCAGAAAGTAGCGGTGCGCTGCGCGCGCGCCCATGGCGCGAATCACATAGGGGCTGATGGTGGCCGGGATCAAGCCCAGCTTGACCTCGCTCAGGCAGTAGTGCGCGGTATCGACCGAGACCGCAATGTCGCAGGCCGCCACCAGCCCGGTGCCACCGGCATACACATCGCCCTGAATCTTCGCAATCGTCGGCTTCTGGCAGGCATAGATCGTCTGCATCATGGTCGCCAGGCGCCCGGCGTCAGCCAGGTTCTGCGCATAGGTGTAGTCGGCCATGCTGCGCATCCAGTTCAGGTCGGCCCCGGCGCAGAACGCCGTGCCGTTGGCCGCGAGCACGATGCAGCGCACATCGTCGCGCGCCTGCAGTTCATGGAAGGCCTGCGTCAGCTCCAGAATGACTTCGTCGTTGAAGGCGTTGCGCACATCGGGGCGGTTCAGCGTGACGGTGGCAACACCGTTCGCGGCATGGATGAGCAGGTGGTTCATGGGCATTCCTTTTAAAGCTGGTTTCAACGGTAGCGCTTCGCCACCTCTTCCAGCATGACCTCGGTGGCGCCGCCGCCGATGCCGAGCACACGGGCATCGCGCCACAGGCGCTCAATGGCTGTCTCGCGGATAAAGCCCATGCCGCCATGGAACTGCTGGCAGGTCTGCAGCACCTCGTTGACCAGCTCGCCCGTCAGCGCCTTGAGCATGGAAACCTCCTGAACAATGTCTTTCTGCTGCGTCACCGCCCAGGCGCAGTGGTACATGAACTGGCGCGCCGCACGGGTCTTGGCGTCCAGCATGGCGATGCGGTGGCGGATGGTCTGCTTGTCCCACAGCGTGGAGCCAAAGGCCTCGCGGTGGCGTACATGGTCCAGCGTCATCTGCAGCGCCTGGGTGCAGTGGCCGACCGCCATGGCGCCCAGTGCAATGCGCTCGGTCTGAAAGTTCTTCATCACCGAGTAAAAGCCCTTTCTCTCCTCGCCCAGCAGGTTGCCGGCGGGAATGCGCACGTTGTCAAAAATCAGCTCGGCCGTGTCGGAAGACAGCCAGCCGGTTTTCTTCAGCGCGCGGCCTACAGTGAAGCCAGGCGTGCCCTTCTCGACGATGAACATCGACATGTCGTGCCGCGCCGTTCCGGTCTTGGCCGCCACAAAGTACAGGTTGGCATGCACGCCGTTGGTGATGAACATCTTGGTGCCATTGAGCACCCAGTGGTCGCCATCGCTACCCTTTTCCAGCTTTGCTGTAGTGCGCATGCCGGCCACATCAGAGCCGGCGCCCGGCTCGGTGATGCCCACGGCGGTGATGGTCTCGCCAGAGATCACACCGGGCATGTAGCGCGCCTTCTGCTCAGCCGTGCCAGCATGGAACAAATGCGGGCTGGCCATGTCGGTGTGCACCAGCACCGTGATGATGAAGCCGCCGAAGGTCGATTGCGACAATGCCTCGGCAAACACCAGATTGGTCAGCGCATCGGCCTCGCCACCGCCGTATTCGGCGTCATACATCAGCCCCAGCAGGCCAGCCTGCCCCATCTTGCGCAGTACCTCGCGCGGCACGCAACCATCTTCTTCCCACTTCGCAGCATAGGGCTCGACCTCGCGCGCGATGAAGCGGGCCACCTGCTCGCGCAGCTGCTCATGCTCGGGGGTGAGGTAGATGTTGTCCATGGTGTCTCCGTTGTACTTTTTTGCAGACGTGTGGCGCACGCACTCACATGCGGAACACACCAAACTTCGTCTCGGGAATCGGCTGGTTCAGCGTGGCCGACAGGCCCAACGCCAGCACGCGGCGCGTGTCGGCAGGATCGATCACGCCGTCGTCCCACAGGCGGGCGCTGGAGTAATAGGGGTGCGACTGGTGGGCGAACTGGTCCAGCACCGGCTGTTTGAAGGCAGCTTCCTCCTCGGCGCTCCAGGCGCCGCCGCGCGCTTCAATCGCATCGCGCTTCACTGTGGCCAGCACACCCGCCGCCTGCTCACCACCCATCACGCAGATGCGGGCATTCGGCCACATCCACAGGAAACGTGGCGAGAACGCGCGGCCGCACATGCCGTAGTTGCCGGCGCCGTAGCTGCCGCCGATGATGACGGTGAACTTGGGCACCTGCGCGGTGGCCACGGCCGTGACCATCTTGGCGCCATGGCGGGCAATGCCTTCGCTTTCGTACTTGCGGCCCACCATGAAGCCGGTGATGTTCTGCAGAAACACCAGCGGAATCTTGCGCTGGCAGCACAGCTCGATGAAGTGTGTGCCCTTCTGCGCCGACTCGGAAAACAGCACGCCGTTGTTGGCGATGATGCCAACCGGCATGCCTTCGATGTGCGCAAAGCCGCAGACCAGCGTGCTGCCAAAGCGCGCCTTGAACTCGGCAAACTCGCTGCCATCGACGATGCGGGCAATCACCTCGCGCACGTCGTACGGTTTTTTGGTGTCGACCGGAATGACGCCGTGCAGCTCTTCGGGGCTGTAGAGCGGCGGCACCGGCGTGCGCAGCACCTGCCCGGGCACCTTCTGGCGGTTGAGGTTGGCCACCGCGCGGCGGGCCAGCGCCAGCGCGTGGGCATCGTTCTGCGCCAGGTGGTCGGCCACGCCCGAAAGTCGGGTGTGCACATCGCCACCGCCCAGGTCTTCAGCGCTGACGATTTCGCCAATCGCGGCCTTCACCAACGGCGGGCCGCCCAAAAAAATGGTGCCCTGGTTCTTGACGATGATGGTCTCGTCGCTCATGGCCGGCACATAGGCGCCGCCCGCGGTGCAGCTGCCCATGACCACCGCAATCTGCGAGATGCCCTGCGCGCTCATGTTGGCCTGGTTGAAGAAGATGCGGCCAAAGTGCTCGCGGTCGGGAAACACGTCGTCCTGGTTCGGCAGGTTGGCGCCACCTGAGTCCACCAGATAAAGGCAGGGCAGGTTGTTCTGCATGGCCACTTCCTGCGCGCGCAGGTGCTTCTTCACCGTCATCGGGTAGTAGGTACCGCCTTTGACCGTGGCGTCGTTGCAGACGATCATGCAGTCCACGCCGCTGACGCGGCCAATGCCGGTGATCACGCCAGCGCCTGGTGCATCACCGTGGTACATCGCGTGTGCGGCCAGCGGGGCCAGCTCCAGAAAGGGTGTGCCCGGGTCCAGCAGCATCTGCACCCGGTCGCGCGGCAGCAGCTTGCCGCGGGCCAGATGCTTTTCACGCGCCTTGTCGCCACCGCCGGCAGCGGCCTTGGCCACCTGCAGGTGCAGGTCGTCCACCACCGCACGCATGGCAGCAGCGTTGGCCTGAAAGTCGGCCGAGCGGGCGTTGAGTTGTGTCTCCAGAACTGACATGTGATTCCTCGTTGCAATGCGGTGCAGGCACACCTTACCGCCAATCCACGAGCTTAAGGAAAACCCGACCCGCGCAGGCTGTCATTGAGGTTGCAAATACTGCCAACTTCTCACAAACTCAGACCCATGTCCGCCGCCACTTCCGCCGCCCGAGCCAAACCGCCCCTGGCAGCCACGCCCATGGCCTTTGCCAGAAGCATTGCCGCAGCCTGCGAACGCGGTGGCGTGTCGCCGGCAGACCTGTTGAAGCTGGCACAGATCACGCCAAGTCAGCTGCAGCGCCCGGGCGGGCGAATCACGGCAAGGCAGATGGAAGTGCTTTCAGGCGCCGCCATGCAGGCGCTCGACGACGAAGGCCTGGGCGCCTTCAGCCGCCGCCTGCCCTGGGGCAGCTACGGCATGCTGGCCCGCGCCTCGCTCAGCTCGCCCAGCTTGGGCGTGGCCCTGAAGCGCTGGTGCCGCCACCACGCGCTGCTGACGGACGACCTGCACCTCAAGCTGACCACCAGCGGCGACACCGCCATCATCACGCTGGAAGAGCGCAACGACTTGGGCAGGCACGGCGCCGAAAGCCGCGAGTTCAGCATCGTGCATGTGCTGCGCAACTTGCATGGCCTGGCGTGTTGGTATGTGGACTCGCGCATCCCGCTGCAGGGCGCGCGCTTTCCATTCGCTGCGCCACCGCATGCCGATGCGTACCAGTACATGTTCCCTGGCCCGCTGCGCTTTGAGGCGGCACAGGCCGCTTCGACAGGCTCATCACAGGCCGAGCTGCGCTTTGACGCCCGCTACCTCGCCCTGCCGCTGCGGCGGGATGAGAAGGCCCTGCAACAAATGCTGCAACGCGCGCTGCCACTCACCGTGCTGCAGTACCGCCGCGACCGCCTGCTGGTGCAGCAGGTCCGCCAGGCGCTGGCCGCCCACCCGGATGCCACGCACAGCGCGGACGGCATTGCCCGGCTGCTGAACATATCGGCCCGCACGCTGCACCGGCAACTGAAGGAAGAAGGCGCTTCGCTGCAGGTGCTGAAAGACGAGGTGCGTTTTGAACGCGCGAAGGAGCTGCTGAACCGCAGCGACAAGCCGATCAAGCAGATTGCGCTGGAATCAGGCTTTCAGAACGAGAAGAGTTTTGGGCGGGCGTTCAAGGCGCGGGAGGGAGTGCCGCCGCATTTATTCCGGGAGAGCAAGGGGTGACCACATATGACGGCAATCCGGTGGATGTATCTCAGATCCGTATACGTTCAACGTAGTGGAATGTAGATTTCCGGCTTGGAGATAGTTCTGACCGAGAAATTGTAGGCTTGAACTAGACCGATGCGGTTAAATGAACCTGCGGACACTGCATTTCGTCATACCCAAGCTATACGGGATCAAACTGCGTTAGCTTGGCTTTCAGCTTGTCAGACAAGGCTTGTATGGAATGATCAAGCCCTGTTCCCGATTGAATTCCACTGAGCTTGAGTTTTAGCGCGTAATACTGCGCATCGGCTGTTCCCTCCCCAATACTTGAACGAACAGCCGCTTTCGCCGCATTTTTGAACTCAGCATTTGTAGCATTCGGATTACTCAACAGCGGATGCCCTGGATTAAAAAGCTCAAGCAGAATCTGCTCTGGGCAAACCTGATCTAGTAGTACAACCCGGCTCTTACACCAAATCATCCAGCCCTCAAGATCTGCAGTCGATCCAATGATCGAAACGCCCAGCATCTTCAGCTTCTCTTGCGCATCCTTCTTCTGCTTATGGGATAACTCGTCCGGCTCCTGCGCGAAGATCTTCTCGACATCTACCTGATCCCCGTCCACTACCATGAGAACTTTTGAGCCTGCTTGAATGTGCGCGCGAACTTGGTTTGAAAACATCTCTGACACACCCAGTTCGGTCGCAACTATGTTTACTTTCTCACGCAAAGGCTTAGGCAATCGAAATACTGCTCTATCAACTACGGCTTTGAGCAGTTTGTCTTCGGTGAGGATAGTGACTTTTTCCTTGTCAACCACACCCATTCTCTCAAACGCAGAGGCCTTGGTAGGATGGGCACGAGGCGCAACTCCAACGTCGGTTTCATCGAGGACCACCAAGGCCTCTGCTGGTAGCAACTGAACGAACGTGGGTGAGTGAGTAGAGATGATTATCTGAAGGTGCTTATCGTTGACCAGTTGAAGCAAATACTCTGTCAGCCTCTTCTGCGCGCCAGGATGCAACGATGTTTCAGGTTCATCTAAAAGTAATAGGTCATAGTTATCTAAATTCTCAAGCGCTAGAACTAAATTTACAACCGCAAGCTCACCGCTGCCCGCAAAGCATTCCGAATAGCTACGAGATGCCGTCTTGAATATTACGCTTGGCGAATAGGCATATTTATCGTAAAGCTTGTGTCTGATATATCGAGCTTCACTGTAGTTTTTTTGCAGAATTTTGTTAACTTTGTCTAACTGTTCTGCGGAAAGCACGAAATTCTCAGCGACTCGCTCGACTCCATAGTATTCGAACGAGCTCTTACTACCGTCAATAACTTCTCTCAACTTTCCTGAATACTTGACAAAGTAGTCTTGCCGAGCTGACAGGCTTGAAAGTTCCGCCGAATTAAAGAACCGGTCAAAAGCGCTTGATTCCGCCTTCGCGTTGAAGTAGTAGGGTGTACGTTCAACAGGAGTCCATCGATCACCGGTTGGACTCATGAACGGGGCAAGCGTTTTAGTTTTTACGGGCATGCTCTTCATGCCCTCCTTCAGCGCGGGCCGGGTTGGCTCCCAATAGCCGTGATTCTTGTTGCCACACATCTTTCGCGACTCAACAATAAGGTTAAGCGGCTTAATAAAGTGGGAATACCAGTAACGGTTCTGGTTATTAGCGTCAAAGTCAATCGGGTCGACTGGAGTAGAAAACCAAAACCGCGAAGTACTGTGCTTAAGAGGCATTCCCCAAGCAGCGTGAAGAATTGAGCTCTTACCTCCGCCGTTTGGACCCACCAGAATTGTTATTGGAAATCTAAAAGCTATTCTCACGTCCGGTGCAAAGCTCTTAAATTTTGGAAAACACATTTCGTGAATGAACTTATCGAACTTTCCCTCGGTGAGTTTCTTCTTCGCCGCCGCTATTAAATCATTCATCGTCATCACTTTTGTAACCCCTCGGCCATGGCCTTTCCATGAGCGGCAATAAAAGCTGGTGGTAAGGCGTTTCCAATCATCAGCGCAATAGCCTCTTTCCCATGCAACGTGTTAAAACGATAGTCTGGTGGGAATCCCTGCAGTAACGCAGCCTCACGCAAGGTAATGGGGCGATCCTCAGATGGATGAATAAAACGTCCCTTTGAGGGATTACTGCAGCCGCTGGTTATTGTGGGCGATACGTCATCCCATTTCATTCGGCCGTAAACGTCATTAAAGCCCGAGGTTCTTGCGTGACAGCCTAGTTTCATAGAGCTAGGAAGACTGTGTCGACTACCTCCATCCTTTGGGATCGCCTCGATAATTGCTTGGACTCGGGGGGATCGAAACTTCGTTGGGAAATCGTGCAAAGCGTCGCCACTCTCTCCGGACCGTAGTAAGCCACCTATGGTGGCACGTACCGTCTTCCTTGTGAACGTTGCAGATGCTAATCTGGGTGGACCCACCCTACTGGCAGATAGGATGAGGCGCTTACGCCGTTGCGGTATCCCGAAATGGCTCACGTCTAATATTTCTACGGTGACTAGGTATCCCGCAAGTTCAAGGTTTTCAACAAAATGTACAAATTTCTCGTACTTAGCTAACGCAGGCACGTTTTCCATCATCACCATTTTCGGCCTAAGCGCAAGCGCAAGCCTGGCGAAGTCGTCGATTAGGCCGTTACGGGCGTCTGGCGCCGCCACGCTGCCGTTTCTCGCTCTCAACGTTGAGAAACCTTGACATGGCGGACAGCCTGCCAACAAATCAAGCTGCCCCCGCTTAACTCCACAGCTTTGCATCAACTGAGCGGCAGTAACCTTACGAATATCTGTGCCTACAAGCGGCACATCGTCATGATTAAGAGCATATGTTTCGCGAGCCTTAACATCGAGCTCCACAGCCGCCAAAACTTGAAAACCTGCATCTTTAAGACCACGTGACAAGCCTCCACAGCCCGAAAACAAATCTATTGCCGTGTACCCAACGCTCATTGCAATTAATCCGGTTGAAAAGAGAGCAGCTAGGTGATTTGAACCGAACTTTCTCTAATTTCTGAAATAACTATTTAGTCTCGTTTATTGTCCCTGAGAAATTTTTTTTTGCAAGTTATTGAGTTCTCGAAAATACACCATCCCATTTGCGGAAATTAGGACTACTTCTCAGCATGCAAGCCATAGTCGAGGTCAACGGGCGTTCGATGCAGTAATGTCTCCCGTTTCTAAACAAGTGGGGTAATTTTTCTCTTGTATACGACGACACATGTGGTCGCAATCCCAAAGGGCTGCTTGCGATGGTGAAGAGTCGCTGTATAGCCGCACACGAATTTACCCCACTAAATATTAGTAGAAGAAACTGCATACATGCCCGTCACCCCCACTTGGCTCGAATCCACCTGCACCCACTAGAACTGGCGCGACCAGTCGCGGCAGCTATTTGCCGTTACGCCCACACTGGGCCGAGCGACAGTGTGGGACTCTCCACGGCCGCCCAGGCTGGTGGCGGACACATGCGAAGTGGTGATTGCGTGGAACGGCGTGGCATTGGCACCCAGCCGTAGCGCAGTGATAGTGCTGGAGACGGCGTACCCACCCAGCTTTTAACTGCCGTGGCGCGATGTGAACCGGGCCCTGTTGCAGCTAGGCCGTGGCAGCTCCCCTGTGAATGGAAAGGACTGGCGAGTTACTCGTCGCTCACCAGTACCCACATCTCGCCGGAATACCGTGCATCCAAGGCGCGGCGCGCAGCCTCAAAGCATTTTCTTGCGCAGCATGGAACTCATTCGTTCAACCAGAACCACCAGCGCAAAAATAGCGAGGATGATGGTTGCCGCTTCGTCATAGTTGAACAGGTCCATGGCGACCTTCAGTTCGATGCCGATGCCTCCAGCACCCACCAGACCCAGAATGACAGACGAGCGCGTGGCTTTTTCCAGACTGAACAGTGAGGTGTTGATGAATGACGGCATAGCTGCCGGAAACACCGAGCACATGATCAGGGAGAAGCGTCCCGACCCCATGGCAGACAGCGCCTCCTGCGGGCCCCGGTCTGTCTCTTCCATCGCTTCGGCAAAGAAGCGGCCACAAAAGCCAAGCTTGTCGATGACGATGGCCAGCGTTCCGGCAAACGGCCCGAGACCGACCGACACGACAAAGAGCAGCGCCCACACCAGGTCTGGCACGGTACGAAAGAAGGCAATCAGGTTGCGCGCCAGGTGATACAGCACCGGGTGCGGCGACAAATGAGGCGTCGCCAGCACCGCGATGGGCACACTCAGGAGCACGCCGACCACCGTACCCACAAATGCCATCTGGA
>CALSAU010000041.1:0-10770 GCA_943372985.1 Polaromonas sp. YR568
CGGCAATTGACCTGCTGGATCGCGATGCCCCGTCGGCCATGACGGGCTGCTGGCAGCGCATGGCAGCCCCGCCGAAGCGCCTGCTGTTTCTCGCTGCGCTGGTCTTGCCGGTCCATGCTGCCTTGGCGCAGGCGACGACTGACATCGAAGCTGCCCCGCCACCGCCCATGGTGGCACCGGTGCTCTCGGTACATGCCACATTGAACAGCCCCACCACCGTGGTACCCACCTGCTGGCAGGTGCTGATGACGGAGCGGGAATACCTCATACGCGAGGACAACGCGCGCCCCTGGTTGCTGCGCAACGCCGTGCCATTGGCAGGAACCGCGATGGGCGGCATTGCCGGCAGCCTGCTGCTGCGCAAACACGCGGCAGCAGCCACCGCGCGCAAGTGGGCGATTCCGGCTTTTTTGACGGGCGCTGCCGCTGGCTTCATAGTCGGCCCGGGTGGTGTGGCCGGGTTCGCGATTGGCGGGGCCATCGGCGAGAAGCTGGGCAAGCAGAAACTGGCCATCACGATTGGCAGTGCCATCGGCGGCGCGCTGGCCGGCAAAGCCTTGTGGGAAATGGTCTTTCCGCCGGCCGTGCCCGATGCACCCGGCAATCAGCCGGACGACGACATCCCGGTGGAGGTGTTCCTGAAAGACAAGGTGTGCGGCACCCGGCTGCAGGTGGCACACCAGCAGTCGGCTTACCGCGTGGCTTACCGATTCGGGCAGGAAGAGCGCTTTGCCGAACTGCCCTACGACCCCGGTGAGGCCTTGCTGGTCGGCGCCAGCGGCGAGGTACTCGGCCCGGCGCGCAGACGCCTCGACTGACGCGCTTGCGCCTCTGACGAAGGCCGACCCGCTCAGGTCAGCCATAGGACGTCAGCGGGCACGTCGGCCTCCTCGGCAAAAGGCATGAACAAAATGGCATCCGGTGAACCCTTGACGCGGGCGTAGTACGACGCGTCAGCGCTCACTTCATTTCTGACCGCCCAGGCGGTGAAGTCGCGTTCGCCCACCTTGAGCTGCAGGCCTTCCTGGGCAAATTCGAGTGTGGTTTTCTCCGGCAGCGCGCCCTTGGGGCCGACCGCCTGGAAACTGATTTCCGCCTTCTCACCCGTCACACCAAAAATCACGCCCGACCAGCTGCCCGACACCGGGCCGACTTCAAACCACTGGCCCAGCCGCTCATCGCCCAGCACATCGAGCCGGTAACTGCCCGCCACCGCCTTGGCCGGGACATTGGCACGCGCCACCACCTTGGCCGGCCACCCCGCAGAAGACTCCTGCAGTCGGTCGGCCGAGGCCATCAGGCCGGGAACGGCGTTTTCTGCGGGGATGGAACTGCTCCAGAGTGTCAGCACCGGGAGAGCCGCACCGCGCGAGGCACGCAGGGTGACCGTCATCATCGACAGGCCGTAGCGGACCGAGGGCTTGAGCATCTCGGCCTCGTCGCTCAGGATGAGCCAGGCGTCTGCACGCGCCTCCTGCAGGGCCGTGACAGCGGCGCGCCAGGCCATCTTGTCATTGGCGTCAGCCCAAAAGTGGCCCTTGCACTGCAGGCCATAACGCTTGAGCGTTTCCATGGCGTAGGCCACGCGGGCCTGATCCTGCTTCAGGGCGGTGATCCAGATGGTTTTCATCCACAGCTCTTTTTAAAAGGAAGACGAGAAGACGCAGCGAACACGCGCCTCAGGGCGCCAGCAGCAACACCCGCAACTGGCTGGGCACCAAGCTCACCCCGGGGCAATTGGTGGAGTTTTGCAGGTTCATGCTGGTCATACGCGTGGCGGGCATGCCGCCCACCAGCACGGTGAACGCCCCCGTCAGCGCCCGCGACGGACCCATCACAGTGCCCGAAGCTACACCGGTCATCAGGCCGGCGTTGTCGCCATTGGTCAGCGGAATGATGGTGCCCATGTTGTGCGCCGGGGTGCCACCGTACAGCACGTTGTAGGCTGCCGGCACACCCATCAGGCCGGTGGCCATGTTGGGGTAAGGAATCGGGGTGGGGATCGGCCCGGCGGGTGAAGGAACAGGGGTCAGGCAGACATCGGGAAAGCCGATGTTCATACCGCCCATTTGTGTGTTGGCAAACATGCGTGCTCCTAGCCAAGGTGAATCTGTTCGCCATCGACCTTGACGAGTTCATCGGCCGTCATCAAGGTGTACTTGGCATGCAGCTGCAGGCTGCTGTCGGCCTGGTAGTCGATCTGGCCGGCCTTGACCTGGTCCATTTCATCGACCACACGGTACGAGCGGCTGACGCGCTGGTGGCAGCGCTCCAGAATCGAGTCAAAGGTCTTGCCCACGGACTTCACACGGTCCACGCAGCTGCGCCATGCTTCGCCGACCAGCGACAGCTCATGCACCGTGACCTCGCCTTTCAGCGCCTCGACCTTGAGGCTGCCAGACTGCATCGCGATCTCGCGCGCTGAGGTCATGCCGATGCCGTCGCGCGCCGAGAGGCTGAGGCGGCCGGTCTGCGCATTGATCTGCGTGTCGCCGGGCAGATTCAGCGTGGCGAGCTGGTCCGCAGCGCGCTCAAGCACGGCCAGCACATAGTCGCCGCCCTCCGTGTCGGTTACCAGCAGCACCTTGTCGCCGACCATCGGCTCCAGCAGGCAGCTGACCGACCGCCTGGCCTGATAGACGGCGCTGTCGGTGTGCACCACCAGGTGGTCGCCCACCTCGGTGATGGTGCCGTATTGCTGGAAGATCGCGACCAGCTTGGGTTGAATGGCCAGATTTCGCATGGTGTGTTTCCTTCTCAAAAATCAGTGTGGGTATGTATCGGTGGTGACGAGTGGCTGTTGGTGACTGGCCCTATCAGGCCTTCTGGCCCCAGTCTTCGGCCTCGGCCAGCTCTGGATCTGTACCCAAAGCCAGGTCGCGACTGGAGTCGGTCCAGTTGACCTTCTCCTCCTTGGCGCGGTGAAACACCGCCCTGAACAGCTTGGCGCCCTTGAAACTGGCCTCCGACATGTCAGCATGGGAAAAATCGCAGTAGGTCAGATCGGCCGACTCAAACTTGGCCCCTCGACACAAGGCCTTGGTGAACTGGGCCTGGTACAGGTTGGTGCGGCTCAGATCGGCGCCGCTCAGGTCAGCCTCAATAAAAATCGCCTGGTGCAGTGCCGCGCCTTCCAGCACCGCCCCATGAAGACGGGCGTTAGGAAACAGTGTGTTACCCGCAGCACATCCACGAAGGATCGCTCCATCAAGAATGGCATCCTTGAAATTGCACTGGGTCAGGTCCGAGCCGGAGAAGTCCACGCCAGTGAGATCCGCCCCTATTAACTGGGTCGCGGCCAGCTGCATGTTCGTCAACGCAAGGCCCGCAAGCTTGGACTTGATGAAGATGGCGTTGGAGCAGACGGCTCCCGCCAGACCGCTGGCAGACAGGTCGGTTTCGAGTATCACCGTTTGCTTGAGCATCGCCTCGCGAAACTCCGCCCCCGCAAATTGCGATTGCAGGAAGGCTGCGCGGTCCAGATTGGCACCCGCAAACCGCGCTTGCGATGCATTGCATTCCGCCAGCTTGGACATCGTCATGTTGGCGGCGGAAAAATCCGCACCCGACAGGTCGCAGCGTATGAACGCAGCAGTCGCCAGGTAAGCCGAAGACAAAACCGCCGACGAAAGCGTGCAGTCAATCATCCGCGTGATGTGCAGGTTTGCCCGGGAGAGCGTGGCCCCGGTGAAATCGCAGTGGGAAAACAAGCTCTCCGCCAGCGTAGCGCCTGACAGGTTGCACGAGGCGAAGGAGACCCGCTCGAAAACCCCACCAGAAAGGTCGGCGCCGGACAGGTCCACTCCAGCGCAGCTGGCATCTTGCGCGAGATCGCCGTTGTGGATCAGCGCCAGCAGTTCTTCGCGGTTCATGATGTCTGAGCCCCCAGCAACACGGCCTTCTTGAGGTTCGCCGTGTCAAGAATGGTTGACGCGTCGCGGATCGCCCTCAGCAGGTCCGCCCCGAAGAGATTACAGCCACTGAAGTTGACAGTCCGCAGGTCCGCCTTCTGCAAAACAGCCTGCCTGAGATCGGCCCCGGAAAAATCTGCCTGTTTCAGGTCGGTCCTGACCATTCGCACGTTGACGCCTTTTGCCTTCCTGAAATCCACGCGTGGCATGCTTGCCTCCGAAAAATCGCCGTCGCTGAGATCGGCCCCGGCAAAAACAGATTCGGCCAGATCGGTCCCGCGCATATTGGCCTTCTGCAGTTTGGCTCCGCGAAAATTGGCCTTGTCAAGGCGGCTGTCTTTGACCACGCACACCTTGCTCAGGTCGGCGCCAGAAAAATTTACACCGCTTCCTGTGGCAGACAGCAAAATCGCCTGGCTGAGATTGGTGCCGCTGAAATCGGCGTTGTCGATCTGGCAGTTCATGAACAGCGCCTTGCTGAAATCCGCGCCGGCAAACCGCACACCCCGCAGATCAACCGGCGGCTGCTCCGGCATATCGTCGGCGGACAGTTCCTGTGACTGCAGGTCCACCTCAATGAACTTCGCACCGTGCGCCTTGACGCCGGAAAGATTCGCACCGGCAAATCGCGCACCCATGAAGTCGCACCCTTCCAGGTTGGCCTCAGAAAGATCAATGCCCGTCAGATTGGCGCCCGCCAAAACAGCTTCGGTCAGGTCTGCGCCCGTTGCCTTGACACCCGACAGCACGGCAAAACCCATGTTCGCCTTCTTGAAGCTGGCACCAGCGAGCGTCGCTCCGGTAAAAATAGCGCGGGCCAGCATGGCGCCTGGGAACCTGGCGCCCTGAAGGTTGGCACCTGAAAGATTCACACACTCCATCAACGCATTTGAAAAATCGGCGCCCGATAGATCGAGCCCCGAAAGATCGGCGCCGGTGAAGTCACGCCCCGCAAACTGCCTGGCAGATGCGGGCAGCGCGGACAGCTCCGTCCGGGCAGCCTGGTTCGCTTGCGCGGGCATGGCCGCAGCAGCGCCCTGCAGGTGGCCATGCTTACGATAGCCGTCCATCCGCATGGCATCGGCCTGTGCAAGCTTGGACGACAGCGCCGGGTCGGTGGCGAGCCGCTCAAGATCCGCATTGGGCTGCCCGAGGGACTGCAGCTCTGTCCGGCTGCTCTGGACCTGCTGCAAAACCTGGGGTGCCAAGGGCTTGGGCGGCCCACTGCCTCCGCGTTTGGCATCTGCCATGACCTGGTCAAAGTCGAGCTTCTGCTCGACGCAGGCTGCGCGGATACGCTCCAGAGCCTCGGTCTTGTTGCGCTGACCTTCTTCAAGTCCTTTTTTGAGAAGCGCCTCCATGTCGGCCTTGAACTTGGGGAGTTCCTCCAGCGACGGTGGCGCCGGATCAGGCTCAATCGTCTTGGCCATTGCACGATCAATGTCGCTGGTATCGGGAGGCGGGAGACCATTGACCCGATGCATCTCCAAAAGCTCCTCTTTGATCTTCGACAGCTTTTCTTTGGACTCGGTCAGCATTTTTTCCTGCTTGCGCAGCAGATTTTTGCGATGCAGCTGGTTGGGGCGAATCATGGCGTCCATGCCGTCGTCGTCTTCGGCATCCGGCCCCGATGTGCGCTCCGGCATATCGGGCAGCAAAGGCGCGTCATTGAGCGCATGCATGGCGCCGAGCTTGCGATCCAGCCTGATCGCCAGAATGTCCTTGTAATGCTGCTCGGGCTTTGGGGCTGCCAGCGAATCCGCGCCGGCGAGAAGGTGCAGCACGTCCGCACCATCGTCGGTGGATATCTCCGCCACTCCCCGGAAAAGCAAAATGCCGCGCTCAGCACCGGGGAAGAGAAACAGCGTTTCCGCACGCGTGGGCACTTCCTGAAATACGTCGCCACCCGGCATCTTGCGGGTGATGAAACAACGCGAGCCATACCCCGGCAAGCGGCCGGATACCGTGCTTTTTTCAGCGTGCATGCCGGACACCTCAAAGGCCTCCTGGCCCGCGAAAAAGTCGCCCAGCCATTGATCTTCAGGCGCGGCATTGAAGATGGTCCAGTCCATGTCGGACGCGAAGCCCGGGAAACGGGTCTCCAGCCATTTCTGGTCATGCGTCCCTGCTTTGGAAAAACGCTGCGGCCAGGTGAAATCGAGCGGCCCAAAACCGGCCGGCGGCGGCCGATCATCGGTGAACACGACCGGCTTGGCCGGGAACTCGATATTGGGCAGCAGCCAGGGCGCACCGGCGTCGGCCGGCGGCATGCCTTTGCCGGCGGGATTCTGCGGGTAGCCTGGTCCACCGAACGCGTTTCCATAGTCCAAGCGGATACTGGTAAAAGGCTCAGGCTCGCTGATCGAAAACACCGTTCCGCGCTTGTTCCATTGACGGTTCCCGAATACGTGCAGGTTCTTGATCTGGGCGCCAACGCGGACACGAACCGGCAAGGCCGTTACCGGCCCCGTGGCAGGCGCGTGGCACTGGCCGTAGACCAGAAACTCACCGTGCTTCTTGGGCATGCCCATGTCCAGCACAGCGTCCTTGCCCAGCGCGGTAGCCAGGAACTTCCACATCGACACCTCGGACAGCAGCCGCCCAGGCATATCGAACGCAAAATACGCCATGGTGCTGATGGCCAGATAAAACCTGCCCTCGAACTCGTACGTTCGGGACTGGACTGCAAGGCGCTGGGGCTTGATGACTCGCATGTATCAAGCCATGATGTGCAGAACCGCCGTAGCGATATCGCTGATATTGGTATTAATTTGGGTCACGCTTTGCCGCAAATTCATGACGTTGTTCGCCAGCAGTGTGACGGTGTTCGCTTGCTCCACCGCCGCGGCTTTCGCCTCCAGCGCCTTGGCCTCGATCACACTCAGGGCGACGCCGTTCTTAGTGCCGAAGACGCAATCCTGTGTGGCGCTCAGAGCAACCTTCAGTTCAGCGCTGAGGGCAAACGACATCTTTCCGCCGATGTACAGGTCGTTCTTGACGCCCAGATAGGTCGAGTTGCTGAGACCCATCATCAAGTCGCTCTTCATGCCGAAGTAGAGCGAACTGCTCATGCCATAGGTGTGACTGGTGTCCATGCCGCGCGTCAGCTTGAGACTATTGCCCCGAACCATGGTGGAGCTGTTTCCATAAGTTGCACTGTTGGAATTGGCTTCCGTATACTTTACAGCGGTGGTTTTCGTAACCTCCACAACCGCATCGTCCTTGAGCTTCGTCAGGCTGGCATTCAAATCGTTCAGATTGGCCAGCGTAGTGAGTTCGCCCAAGCTCCATGCCGGTGCAGGTGCAGGTGGTGAAGCTACAACCGCAGACTTATTGGAGCCCCTGAAGGACGTTGTAGACGAAAGATTCGAGTCCTCCGAGGACGGTGCCGTCTCAGTCTGGACTTCAGGTGTAACCGTGGACGACATGAGCTGATAGCGAAAACTCGTCGTGCCGTCAGGACCGGCCGTAGGCTCTGCACAAATGTGAAGTCGCTTTGTATAGATATCGAGGGAGCCTGGCGCGGTTGCAGGCTGACCAGATGGGCGGGTATTGTCTATGTCGATCAAAGTCGACTTCGTGAGCACCTGCAGATCGCCAGGATTTGGGGCGTCTGCCGGGAACTTGCTTTCAGACCCAGCCTTCAATACCAAAGCCCCCACAGGGTTCAAACCCATGTTGCCTTGGGTCTCAAACAGCATGCCGTAGTTAGGCTTCCATGACTCCAGAGTTGCGATGCTGTAGATCGACTGGGCATTGGTTGCCGCGCCCATGCGCAGGCTGGACTTCAGCGTGGGGCTGTAGAGCTGCAGGTGCTGACGGCCCTTGGTGTCTTCAAACTCCATGAAGCCGCCGCCGGCGGACTTGATGATGTCCTTGGTCGGGTTCTTGTTGCTGACGAGGCTCGGGTTCTCGGAGTTCGGCACCGTGTTGACGATGACCGGCTGGTCCGGGTCGCCGTCAACAAACGACAGCAGCACCTCAGCGCCCTTGAGCAGCGGGAAATGCATGCCGTGGTCGCGCCCGGAATAGGGCGTCGCCATGCGGATGCGTGCAGAGCCCTGGTTGGCGCTCTTGCCGGTCTTGCTGAAGGGCAGCTGTACCTTGTACTGGCCCAGGTCGTCCATCTCGGCGTAGTCACCGCTGCCTTCAGAGTCGACGATGGCGCTCATCGAACCGGCAATGTGCGGCCGGATCAGCGAGCGCTTGGGGCGGAACTGCACATCGGAAGGAATGGCCCAGAACACATTGCTGTAGTGCGTCTCGCCCTTGTTGTCTTCCTTGTCCTTGAACGGGTGGTTGATGCCGGCCAGCAACACGCCGGCCTGAGAACCCTTGTGCTCGATGCCCGTCACCAGGTATTTGCCATTGAAGTTGCTGCGGTAGTGGCCTGACAGCTCCATCAAGTAGCCGCTGCGCAGGCCGACCGCCGTGGCCTCGCCCTTGAACACCTTGCCACTGCACAGAATTTCCTGTGCCCTGATCTTGGCATAGCGCTCGACCTCACCCTCGTTGAGGCAGTTCTCGCCATACAGCATCACATCGCCCACGCCGTCGTTTGACACGAGCGCTTCGTACTTGAGCTGTACCGCAGCCGACTGGTAGCTGAAGTCCTGCAGGATGACCTGCTTGGGCAGCGGCTTCTGGCGGCAGACAAAGGACAGCACGGCATCGGCGGAATTGATGCCGGTCACATCCTCGACGGTGCGATACACCACCTTGATGGCGTCCTGGGGCTGCTTGTCCTTGTCGTCAAGCAGCACCAGTTTTTCGCTGCTGCCACTCTGGTCGAAGTAATAGTAAATGCCTTCCTTCTGCAGCCAGCGCGAGACGAAGTCAAAGTTGGTTTCCTGGTACTGGCAGACGAAGCCGCGCTTGCGGTAGCTGCCCTTGAAGTCCTTGCGGTAATCGGCCGAGGTGAGCTGGTTGCTCTTGAAAACGGCGTCCAGCACATCGGGAATGGTCTGGTCGTTGAGGAACACGTCCGACGTGCGGTACAGCGTCATCTTGTGCAGCTTGGACGACAGCACCGCGCGGTAGAACACCAGCGCGCCCGCCTGGTGCAACTGCTCGAACTCGGACAGCACGCCGTGGTAGGCATGGCCGTCGGTTCCGCCCACCGCGTAAAGCGTGAAGGTCGCCGGGTTGGCCAGCATGTTGGCAAAGTCCACTTCGCCGTCGTCTGACACCAGAATCAGCTCGAAGTTGAAGTCCTTGGAGATGGCCTCGGTGCCGTCAACACGCACCACCGAAAACTTGTCTTCCGCAAACGCAGCAGACTTGAATGAGAACCGCCTGTTGGCGGCGTTGAGGTTTTTGTCAAGCGAAGTCATGGGATGTCCTGTATTCCACGAAAAGGTTAAGCGTGCTGCTCCGGGCGACTCAGGTCGCGGCAGCGTCCACAAAGCGGACGGCAAACTCGCCACCCGCGTCCATATCCAGTTCGACGCCGGCAGGCTGCATGCCACTGCTCATGCGCGCGAGGATTTCCTGCGACATCAGCGGCATCACGCTGCCACGCAGGATGAAGTCGATGTTGCGGGCACCGGTTTCCACCTCGGTGCAGCGCGCAGCGATCTGCTTGACCACCGCATCGGTGTAGGTGAAACGCATCTTGTTGTTGTGCGCCAGACGCTGCACCACCTTGTTGAGCTTGAGCCGCACGATACCGGCCAGCGCGTCCTGCGCGAGGGTGAAGTAGGGAATCACCGTCATGCGCGCCAGCAGCGCCGGCTTGAAGTGGGCAGAGAGAATCGGGCGCACTGCGGCGAGCAAGGTGGCAGCGTCGGGCTTTTCCTCGCCCGCCGTCATCTCGGTAATGACGTCGGTCGCCAGGTTGGAGGTGAGGAAGATGACGGTGTTGGAGAAGTCAATTTCCTTGCCTTCACCGTCCGACAGCATGCCCTTGTCAAACACCTGGTAGAACAGGTTCATGACATCGAGATGGGCTTTCTCCACCTCGTCGAGCAACACCACCGAGTAAGGGCGCTGGCGCACTGCCTCGGTCAGCACCCCGCCCTCGCCGTAACCGACATAGCCGGGGGGCGAACCGATCAGGCGGCTGACGTTATGCTTTTCCTGGAACTCGCTCATGTTGACGACGACGGTCGATTTCTCGTCGCCAAACAAAATGTCGGCCACCGACAGCGCGGTTTCGGTCTTGCCGACGCCCGACGGGCCGGCCAGCAGGAATACCCCCAGCGGCTGTTGCGGGTCTTTCAGGCCCGACTTGGCGATCTTCAGGATTTCGGTGATCTGGTGCATCGCGTGGTCCTGGCCCTGGATGCGGGCGCACAGCGTCTCGGCCATGCGCATCACGCTCTCGGCCTGGTCGCGCAGCATCTTGCCGACCGGCACACCCGTCCAGTCCGACACCACCTTGGCCACCACGTCCGGATCCACATCAACGCGCACCAGCGGCGTACTGCCCTGCGCTTCTTCAAACGCCTTGCCGGCGGCGGCCACTGCGTCGGAGAGCCGGGCCATTTCTTCGGCTGACGCGTTGGCGGCTTTGGCAGCATGGCTGGCGGCGCGAGCGGCGAGCAGTGCGGCGGCGGCGGTTTTCTGGCGGTCCCAGATGACGCGCAGTTCGTCTGCCTCTTTGGCCAAGTCTTTCATCAAACCATCAATCGCGGCCAGGCGCTCCATGTCCACTGGCTGGTGGTTGTCGCGGTCGCGCTCCAGGCCGCGCTGCTCGCGCTCCAGCGCCTGGATCTGCCGCTCCTTGTCTTCCAGCACATCGGGCTTGGCGCTCTGCAGCACCTTGACGCGTGCGCAAGCCGTGTCGAGCAGGTCCACCGCCTTGTCGGGCAGTTGCCGGCCGGTGATGTAACGGCTTGACAGCTCAGCAGCGGCCACG
>CALSAU010000042.1:0-10713 GCA_943372985.1 Polaromonas sp. YR568
GGTCACGCCGCCCTTGCTGGCGGCATAGGCCGGCAGCGGCGAGAGGCCGCCGGTCTTGGCACCATAGGACGACACAGTGACGATGCGGCCAAAGCCGCGCGACTTCATGCCCGGGGCGACGCGCTGGCTCACGTAGAACACCCCGTCGAGGTTGATGCGCAGCGTCTTGTGCCACAGCTCGGGTGTGGTCTGCTCGCAATTGGCGTACTGCAGAAAGCCGGCATTGTTCACACACACATCGATGCGGCCAAAGCGGGCCTCGATGGCATCGCAGGCGGCATGCACCTGGGCCTGGTCGCTCACGTCCATCGTGAAGCAGGCCAGACGGTCACCATGTGATGCCAGTGCGCTGGCGACCTGTGAGGTCTGCAAGTCCGTGGCAGCCACGCGGTAGCCGGCTTCGAGCAGGGCGCGTGTGGTGGCCAGACCCATGCCGGCGTTGGCGCCGGTGACGAGCGCGACCTGGTCGCGAATGGGGGGATGCAGGGTGTTGAAGGCCATGTGAATCGGGCTCGGTGAGTGGTTCGGTGAAGTGTTCGGTTGAAGTGTTTTGGTAGAACTTGACTGATGACGTGGCAGTCACTGGTCGGGCAGTACTACGCCGACCTTGTGGCCGCTGGCGACGATTTCCTGCCAGGTCCGTTCGTCCAGCGTGATGCCGTCCGCCTCACGCTGCACGCGTGCGGCGCGCTCCGGGTCGCCGGCAATCTGCACGGCGTCAAAGCCCGAAGCGACGGGCCCGGCCTTGAGCCAGTCGACGAATGCGACGGCTTCCGCTTCGAACGACGAGGCCTGGATGCCGAGGTGCGCCGGCGAAATCAGGATGGTCAGCATGCCGTTGACGACCGCGCGAACCTTCGGGTCGGTTGGCCTGTGCCAGGTGCCGCTGCCGGTCAGGGCGCCGCCCAGCAGCTCGCAGGCGACCGCCAGGCCGTAACCCTTGTGCCCGCCAAACGCCAGCAGCGCGCCGAACAGGCCATTGCCCTGGGGCACCACCACCACGCCAGGGTCGGTGGTCGGCTGCCCCTGCTCGTCAATCAGGATGCCTGGCGCCACATGCCGCCCCTCGTTGTGGGCGACACGCATTTTTCCCTGTGCCGCCAGGCTGGTGGCAAAGTCCAGAATGAAGTTAGCCCCTGCGTCGCTCGGTCCATTCCCCGCCAGCGGGATGCCGATACAGCAGGGGTTGGTGCCGTAGCGTCCATCGGCGCCACCAAAGGGCGCCACTACCGGGCGCGACAGCACATTCACGAAATGCAGTGAGACCAGACCTTCGGCCACAGCCATCTCGGCGAAGTGGCCGATTCGGCCCAGATGGTGCGAATTGGCCAGCGTCATGATGCAGCTGCCATGCGCCTTGGCGCGCGCGATGCCCAGCGCCATGGCCTGCTCGCCCACCACCTGGCCGTAGCCGCGCTGGCCGTCCAGCGTGAGCAGTGAGCCGGTGTCGAGCACCACCTTCACGCCGGTGTTGGGTTGGAGGCCGCCCTCCAGCACCGCATCGACATAGCGCGGCAGCATGCCCACGCCATGCGAGTCATGGCCGCTGAGATTGGCAAGGACCAGATTGGTGGCGACGGTGTCGGCTTCGTCGGCTGCGCTGCCAGCTGCCCGCAGGACGGCAGCGACGTGAGCGCGCAAGTGCGCGGCGGGAACGGTGTGGCTCATGAATGCAATGGCCGCAGGGCCTACATCACCGCGCCGACCTGCCAGGGCACAAACTCGTTCTGCCCGTAGCCGTGTTTCTCACTCTTGCTCTGCTCGCCGGAGGCGGTGGCCAGCACCAGATCAAAGATCCGTTGCCCCATCTCCTGCACCGAGGCACTGCCGTCGATGATCTCGCCGCAGTTGATGTCCATGTCGTCCTCCTGCTTGCGCCAGAGTGCTGAGTTGGTGGACAGCTTGAGCGACGGCGAGGGCGCACAGCCGTAGGCACTGCCGCGGCCGGTGGTGAAGCAGATCAGGTTGGCACCGCCTGCGACCTGGCCGGTGGCGCTGACCGGGTCGTAGCCCGGCGTGTCCATGTAGACAAAGCCGTGTGCCGTTACCGGTTCGGCGTACTCGTACACCGCTTCCAGATTGCTGGTGCCACCTTTGGCGACGGCGCCGAGTGACTTTTCAAGAATGGTCGTCAACCCGCCCGCCTTGTTGCCGGGCGAGGGGTTGTTGTTCATCTCGCCACCGTTGATGGCGGTGTAGTGCTCCCACCACTTGATGCGGGCAATCAGTTTTTCGGCAATCGCGGGCTGCACGGCGCGACGTGTCAGCAGGTGCTCGGCGCCGTAGATTTCAGGTGTCTCGCTCAGGATCGCGGTGCCGCCATGGGCCACCAGCATGTCCACCGCTGCGCCGAGTGCCGGGTTGGCGCTGATACCCGAGTAACCGTCAGAGCCACCGCACTGCAGGCCGATGGTGATGTGCGAGGCACTGCAGGGTTCGCGCTTGACGGCGTTGGCGCGCGGTAGCATCTCGCGTATCAGTGCAATACCCTTGTCCACCGTCTTGCGGGTGCCGCCGGTGTCCTGGATGTTGAAGACGCGGAAGTTGTCACCCTCCCGCAGCGCGCTGTGCGCCAGCCAGGCGTTGATCTGGTTGGCCTCGCAGCCCAGGCCCACCACCAGCACACCAGCGAAGTTGGCATGGGTGGCGTAGCCGGCCAGCGTGCGCTCCAGAATCTGCATGCCCATGCCTTCGGTGTCCATACCGCAGCCGGTGCCGTGCGTCAGCGCCACCACGCCATCAACACTCGGAAAATCGCGCAGCGCCTCCGGATGGGTCTGGCGCGAGAAGTGGTCGGCAATCGCCCGCGCGGCAGTGGCCGAGCAGTTGACGCTGGACAGGATGCCTATGTAGTTGCGCGTGGCTACCCGCCCGTCGGCCCGCTTGATGCCCATGAAGGTGGCCTCGCGTTTTGGCGCGGCTGGCTTCACATCGGCGCCAAAGGCGTAGTCGCGCTCAAAGCTGCCTTTGTCCGGCCCCATGTCGAGGTTGTGGACATGGATGTGCTCGCCCGCGGCAATGGCCTTGCTGGCAAAGCCGATGATCTGGTTGTAGCGGCGGACCGCCTCACCCGCCGCAATGGCATGGGTGGCGACCTTGTGGCCCGCAGGGATCAGGCCTTTGACGGTCACGCCATCGACGACGGTGCCGCCCACCAGCTGCTGGCGGGCAATCAGGACATCGTCAAGGGGGTGCAGGCGAATGAATGGCGTCATCTGGATTTCTCTTCAATCAGCGGATCAACAAGTCCGCGGTTCAATAAAACATCTTTGGCAACCACAGCACCAGCTTGGGGAAGTAGGTGATGACGATCAGACTGCCCAGCAGCGGGAACAGCCAGGGCAGGATGGCAATCGTGGTGCGCTCGACCGACAGCTTGGCCACGCGCGCCAGAACAAACAGCACCATACCCATGGGCGGGTGCAGCAGGCCGATCATCAAATTGAGCACCATGACCAGTCCGAAGTGGACCGGATCCACGCCCAGCTGAACCGCAATCGGCACCAGGATGGGCACCAGAATCGTGATGGCGGCGGTCGGCTCCAGAAAGCAGCCGACAAACAGCATCAGCAGGTTGGCCAGCAACAGGAAGACCCATGCCTCCTTGGTGAAACCCAGGACCCAGTTGGCGATGTCGGTTGTCACGCCGGTGGCGGTGAGCATCCAGCCGAAGATGGAGGCCGCCGCCACGATGAACAGCACGGTGGCGGTGGTCTCCACGGTGTCGAGGCAGACCTTGACGAAACTGCGGAAGGTCAGCGTGCGGTACCACGCGAAGCCGAGAATCAGCGACCAGACGCAGGCCGCGATGGCGCCTTCGGTGGGGGTGAAGATGCCGGTGGTCATACCGCCGATCAGCAGCACAGGCGTCATGATGGGCAGCACCGCCTGAAAGTTGAATGCCTTGTCGGCCGCGAACAGCACCACCAGCGCAACCGCCACAGTGATTTGCGGCGGAAAGCCCAGCTTGCTGATCAGCACCCACAGCAGCAGGGGCCAGCCAATGACCACGGCGGTCTCGACCAGCGCCTTGTTCAGACGGCGCCAGTCGAACTTGACGTCGGCGCCCCAGCCGTTCTTGTGGGCGAAGTAGGCGACTGTCAGCATCATCAGCAGCGCCATCATCACGCCCGGCAGAATGCCCGCCAGGAACAGCGCGCCGACGCTGACGTTGGCCATCATGCCGTAGATCACAAACGGCAGGCTGGGCGGAATGATGGGCCCCAGCGTGGCCGACGCGGCCGTCACGCCAACCGCAAACTCCGTGCTGTAGCCATGGTCCTTCATGGCCTTGATCTCGATGGTGCCGAGGCCCGCCGCATCGGCAATGGCGGTGCCGCTCATGCCCGCAAACACCACCGAGCCGACCACATTGACGTGGCCCAGCCCGCCCTTCATCCAGCCCACCAGCGCCAGCGCGTAGTTGTAGATGCGGTTGGTGATGCCGGCGTTGTTCATCAGGTTACCGGCGAGGATGAAGAAGGGTACCGCCAGCAGCGGAAAGCTGTCGATGCCGCTGACCATGCGGTGAATCACCACAAACGGCGGCGAACTCTGCGTGAACAGGATGTACAGCAGCGAGGCGCCCGCCATGGCCATGGCCACAGGCAGGCCGCCGCTCATCAGGAACAGGAAAACAATCTTCAGCATTTAGCGGTCCTCGATGGTGGATTCAGGGCGTTCGAGCACGCTGTAGCCGCGCTTGACATGCACCCGCATGACCCAGATGGAGCGCACGCACATCGCGGCAAAGCCCACCAGGCAGACGCCGTACACCAGGTTCATCGGCAGGTCGACGATGGTCATCTTGTAGTTGCCCATCTTGTCCATCATTTGCCAGGTGAGCCCGACGGCTCCGGCCAGAAAGGCGATGCGCAGCACGTCGGTGAGCAGGGCCATGGCCCGGCCTAGCCAGGGCGGCATGAAGCGGTAGAAAAAATCCACCTGGATGTGGTTGTTCTTGGCCACGCCAATCGCCGCACCGACAAACACGGTGGCGATCAGCAGGTAGCGCGCGATCTCTTCCGTCCATGCGGCGGAGTCGTTCATCACATAGCGGGTGAAGAACTGGTAGAAAACCGTCAGGCCCAGGGCCCAGAAAAAAACCAGCGCGGCCCACGCCTCGACCGGTGTGTTCGACAGGTCGACCGCTTCGTCGGTTGCGTGGAACTCGCCGTCGTCGCCCATGACCTTGGGCAGGGCGTCAATGTCGGGAATCTGAGTCATGGGTGGTGGGAGGTAAGGGCAGTCGGCTGGAAGGCCCGCCCCTTGCGTGCAAGGACGGGTGAGTAGGGGGTGAGGCTCAGATGCGCCGTAGCAGGCGGTTCAGCTCAGGTGCCGAACCGCCCGCGTGGCATCACTTGATGGCCTGGATGCGGTCCCAGTCCTTCTTGTCATAGCCCATCGAGGCCATGTCCACAGCCTTGACGATGCGCTCGCGGAACTCGTCGCGGTTCACCGTGATCATGTTGATGCCCTTCTTCTTGAACTCATCAACCAGTTCGCCTTCGCGCTTCTTGATGTCGGCGGTGGCGTTGGCGGCAGCCTCCTGCATCACGTCGGTGAAGGTTTTCTTGTCGGCGTCACTGAGCTTGTTCCACACGTGAGGGCCGACTTGCGTGACCAGCGAGTCGAGGATGTGGCCGGTCAGGATGATGTTCTTCTGCACCTCAAAGAACTTCTTGGCCTCGATGGTGGGCAGCGGGTTTTCCTGCGCATCGACAGTGCCGTTCTGCAGGGCCAGATAGACCTCGGCAAACGCGATGGGCGTGGGGTTGGCGCCGCAGGCACGTGGAAGAGCCATGTAGGCAGGCACATCAGGCACCCGCATCTTGAGACCCTTCATCTCGTCGCAGTTCTTGAAGGCCTTGTTGCTGGTGGAGTGACGTGCGCCGTAGTAAGTGACGGCCACGGTCTGGATGCCGGTCTTCTGCTTGTAGCCGTCGGCCAGCTCCTTGAACACGTCGCTCTTGGCGTATTTCAGCAGGTGGTCGGAGTCGCGGAAGGTGTAGGGGTAGTAGCCCACGCCGATGCGCGGAAAGCTGCGCGCGGCAAACGAGGCACCCGAAATGATGATGTCCACCGTGCCCAGCTGCAGGCCCTGGTTGATGTCGCTTTCCTTGCCCAGCGTGGAGGCTGGAAACACCTGGATGTCGTAGCGGCCGCTGGTGCGTTTTTTGATCTCTTCACCGGCCCAGACCGACCACTTGTGGTACGGCTCGGACACCTCGTACACGTGGGCCCACTTGAGCTTGGTCTGTGCCTGCGCCAGGCCGAAATGGCCCAGGCTGCTGGCGACCAGCGCGCAGGCGGCGATCAGACGTAAAGAGGAACGCTTTTTCATGGTGATGTCTCCTTGGGTGGTTGGTTGTCAATTGCTGGCGGGATCAGGAACTGTTGGCGCGGCGCCAGCTCGCGCTGTAACGGTTGCAGGCTTTCTTCAGGTGCTCGTGCATCGCACTCCGGGCAGCCACCGGGTCGTGGGCGCGGATGGCCTCCAGCACGGCGGCGTGCTCGACCACTGCCGCTTTCCAGGAGGGCGGATTCTCGAAATAGTCGCCCAGGCGCTCGAACAGCGTGCCGCGGCGCGCCTGCCAGTAGCCCTGGACGGTGTCGCGCAGCACTTCGTTGCCGCAGCCCAGCGCAATCGCCTGGTGAAAGGCCTCGTCGCCTTCGCGCGGTGCGATGCCGCTGGCGGCCTCGTCCTTCATCTGTTCGATGGCGCTGGCCATGGCGTTGATGTGCGCACGCTTGGCGTGACGGGCGGCAAGGGCGGCAACTTCGCCCTCGACCAGTTCGCGGGCGCGCATCAGCTCCAGCGGTCCCCATTCGGCGGGCTCATAGGCGGGTGTGGCCGACGCGCTTTTGCGGCGCGGCTTCATCACGTAGATGCCGGAGCCGGTGCGTACGTCGATGGCGCCCTCGACCTCCAGCGCAATCAGCGCTTCGCGCACCGAAGGGCGGCTCACGCCCAGCTGCTTGGCCAGGTCCCGCTCGGCCGGCAGGCGCGTGCCCTCGGGGAATTCACCCGAGGCAATCAGCGTGCGCAGCTGTTCGGCAATCTGCCGGTAGAGGCGCTGAGGTTCGACGGTCTGAAGGGGCATGGAAGGCGTTTGAGGCAGGCGGAGCGAGCGGGAACAGTGTTAAGGGTTAGCCTGAATTGGACAAGTGGTCAGACCAATTCATAATTCCACGAAAGCCGGGCGATGACATCCGGCAAAACCCTGTTAAGCAAAACCCTGTGGAGCTGAAATGAGACTCAAAGGAAAGGTGGCCCTGGTCACGGCGGCCGGTCAGGGCATTGGCCGTGCCACGGCGCTGGCGCTCGCTGCGGAAGGCGCTGAAGTCTGGGCAACCGACGTCAATCCGAAGCTACTGGACGGCTACGACGGCGTGCCCAACGTCCGTGTGGTGCCGCTGGACGTGCTCGACAAGGCCGCCATCCACCGCGTGGTGGCGGGCATTCCCCGCATCGACATCCTGTTCAACTGCGCCGGTGTGGTCCACAACGGCAGCCTGCTGCAGGCAAGCGACGCTGAGCTGGAGTTTGCGTTTCATCTCAATGTGCGGGCGCAGTTCTGGGCCATTCAGGCGGTGCTGCCGGGCATGCTGAAGAACGAGGGCGGCAGCATCATCAACATGGCCAGTGTCTGTGGCAGCCTGAAAGGGCTGCCCAACCGTTTCGTCTATGGCACCACCAAGGCGGCGGTCATCGGTCTGACCAAAAGCGTCGCGGCCGATTACGTGGGGCAGGGCGTACGCTGCAACGCCATCTGCCCCGGCACGGTCGACACGCCTTCACTGGCCGACCGCATCAATGCCAACGCCGATCCGGTCGAGGCCCGCAAGAATTTCATCGCCCGCCAACCCATGGGCCGGCTGGCGCAGGCGCACGAGATCGCGCCGCTGGTGGTGTTTTTGGCCAGCGACGAGGCGGCCTTCGTCACTGGTCAGGCCTACAGCATTGACGGGGGCATGACGATATGACGCGCGGTTGCAGCAGACCGTTGTGGTTGAAGGCTGTGTCATGAATCGGCTTGATCTTGCCGGTCGGCATGCCGTGGTGACCGGCGGCGCCTCGGGCCTGGGCCTGGCCATCACGCAGCGCCTGATCGCATCGGGCGCCACCGTGACGATCTGGGACCGCGATGAGCAGGCCATGGCTGCGGTCATCAAATCCCTGGGTACCGCCGTGCACGGGGTGCAGGTCGATGTGGCCGTGCATGCCAGCGTGGTGGCTGCGGTCCAGCAGACCGTGGCAGCGCGGCCTGTGGTCGATGCGCTCGTCAACTCTGCTGGTATCACCGGCCCTAACGGCCCGCTATGTACCTATCCGGTATCGGCATGGGAGCAGGTCATGCAGGTGAACCTCAACGGCACCTTTCATGTCTGCCGTGAGCTGGTACCAGTGATGCAGCAGAACAACTACGGGCGCGTGGTCAACATCGCCTCGGTGGCGGGCAAAGAGGGCAATCCCAACGCCAGCGCCTACAGCGCCAGCAAGGCCGGCGTGATCGCGCTGACCAAATCACTGGGCAAGGAACTGGCGGGAACCGGCATACGGGTGAACTGCGTCACACCAGCAGCGGTGAAAACTGCGATGTTCGACCAGATGACGCCCGAGCACATTCAGTTCATGTTGTCGAAAATTCCAATGGGCCGCTTTGGCGAACCCGACGAGATTGCGGCGATGGTGGCCTGGCTGTGCACCGAGGAGTGCGCCTTTTCCACCGGCGCGGTGTTTGACCTCTCGGGCGGCCGCGCCACTTACTGAAAAACTGAAAACCAGCTTGTCGGTTTCGGTCACTGATCGGCCCCGCTTTTTCAACGACACTTTGTTCACGTTCCATTCACTGATTTCGAACTGAAAAAAGGAGACTCCATGAAACTCGTTCGCTATGGCAACCCCGGCAAGGAAAAGCCGGGCCTCATTGACGCCGAAGGCAAACTGCGCGACCTGAGCGGCGTGATTGCCGACATCGGCCCCGGCCAGCTGGGCGATGCCGCGCTGGCCAAGCTGCGCAAGCTCAAGACCGACAAGCTGCCGCTGGTCAAGGGCTCGCCCCGCATGGGCTGCCCGGTCAACGGTATCGGCAAGTTCATCGCCATTGGCCTGAACTTTGCAGACCACGCGGCCGAGTCCGGCCTGCCGATTCCCAAGGAACCCATCGTCTTCCTGAAGGCCACCACCTGCATCCAGGGGCCGAACGACCCGGTCATGCTGCCCAAAGGCTCTGTCAAGACCGACTGGGAAGTGGAGCTGGGTGTGGTGATCGGCGCGCGTGCACGCTATGTGTCGCAGAAAGACGCGCTGAACCATGTCGCTGGGTACTGCACCATCAACGACGTCAGCGAACGCGAATACCAGATCGAACGCGGCGGCACCTGGGACAAGGGCAAGGGCTGCGACACCTTCGGCCCCATCGGCCCCTGGCTGGTGACGCGCGACGAAGTACCCAACCCCCAGAAGCTGCAGATGTGGCTCGACCTCAACGGCCAGCGCGTGCAGAAGGGCTCCACCAAGACCATGATTTTTGGCGTCGCCAAAATCATCAGCTACGTGAGCCAGTTCATGACCCTGGAGCCAGGCGACGTGATCACCACCGGCACGCCCCCAGGCGTGGGCATGGGCATGAAGCCGCCGCTCTACCTGAAAAAGGGCGACAGGATGACTGTCGGCATCGAAGGTCTGGGCGAGCAGCAGCAAGTCGTGGTGCCGTTCAAGCTCTGATCTGCCAACCTCTCACAAGGCATTCCCATGAAAAAAGCCCCGGTGAAATCACCGGGGCTTTTTTCATGTCAGATCAGACCTTGATGGTGCAATGACCCATCAGTCCACTGTCACGCCAGATTCCCTGACCACCTTGCCGAGGCGCACTGTCTCGGTCCGGATCAATCCGCCGAACTGCTCTGCCGAACCACCCACCACGGGTGTGCCCAGTGCTTCCCATTTCTTGCGGAACTCGGGTGTCTTGAAGATGGCGTTCAGCGTACTGTTGAGTTTCTCGATGATGGCTGGCGGCGTGCCGGCGCGCACAGCAATGCCGTGCCAGCCGGTGAACTCGTAGCCTGGCACGCCCGCTTCAGCCATGGTGGGCACATTCGGCAGCAGGGGGCTGCGCTTGGTGGAGGTCACGGCCAGCGGCGTCAGCTTGTTGCTCTGGATGTAGGGCAGTGAGCTGCCCAGAATATCGAACATCACGTTGACCTGACCGCCCAGCAGATCATTCAGTGCCGGGCCTGCGCCGCGGTAGGGGATGTGGGCCATCTTGACGCCCATCTGCGTGTTGAACAGCTCCCCGGCCAGGTGCTGAGGTGTGCCGTTGCCAGCCGAGGCAAAGCTCAGTTCAGGCTTTTTTGCCTTGGCCATCGCCACCAGATCCTTCACCGTTTTCACGCCCAGCGAGGGATTGACTTCGAGCACCAGCGGGAACGAGGAAATCTGGATCACCGGTGCCAGATCGGTGAGGGGATTGAAGGGCATGCTGCGAAACAGGTTGGTGTTCACCGCCATCGGGCCGCTGGCGGCCAGCAGCAGGGTGTGGCCATCTGCTGGCGCTATCTTGGCGACTTCGTTGCTGCCCACGTTGCCACCCGCACCGGCACGGTTGTCGATCACGACGGTCTGGCCCAGGCGCGTTTGCAGCTCGGTCTGCAACAGGCGCGCCATCAGGTCGGTCGGGCCGCCCGGTGGGTAGGGCACGATGAAGCGGA
>CALSAU010000043.1:0-10653 GCA_943372985.1 Polaromonas sp. YR568
AGACGGCGGCGCGCGAAGTGACGCGCCTGCTTCACCAGTAACACGTCCATGCGGCGTGAGCATCTGGTCGGCAGAGACAGTCGATATAAATTGCACAACAAGACAATGAGACAGCAACCATGAACAAATTCCCGACGCCAAACCAGGCCTCCCGCGCCGACACCACCATGGCCTTCAACATGAAGCTGCTGAGCCACAACGAGCTGCAAGGCTTTGGTGGCTTGGGCGAGGGCATTGCCATGCAACTCACCAAAGATGGCCGGCGCATCCTGTGGCTGGCGCATGAGGCCGCGCCCAAGAACTTCACCGGCGTGGACGTGACCGACCCGCGCCAGCCGCGCGTGATCGTACAGACCGAGCTGCCGCACATGAAGGTGCGCTCCAACTCGCTCGACGTCTCGGGCGACCTGATGGCCGTGGCCTACCAGTGCCAGGTGGTGGGCATGAAGCCGGCCGGGTTTGATTTGTTCGACATCAGCGTGCCGGAAAGCCCGCGGCTGATTTCGCATTTCGACTGCTCTGGCCCCTATTCCCGCGGCGTGCATGCGCTGTGGTTTGTCGATGGCTGCTTTGTGCACATGGCTTCGGGTGCGCCAGACTTCCAGCCGCACAACCCGCTGGACGACCAGTTCTACCGCATCATCGACGTGCGCGACCCAGCCCACCCGGTGGAAGCCGGTCGCTGGTGGCTGCCCGGCACCCGCGTGGGCGATACCACACCGCCACCGCCACGCCTGCCGGCGAAGTTCGACACCGGTTTTCGCACCCACAACACCAATGTGTTCCCCGAGCGCCCCGACCGCGCCTATGTGGGCTACATCGACGGCGGTGCGGTGGTGCTGGACATCTCCGACATGGCTTCACCCAAGGTGGTGTCGCAGTGGAACCATTCGCCACCATTTAATGGCTTTACCCACACCGTGCTGCCGCTGTTTGACCGGGGCCTGTGGATCGTCAGCGACGAATGCGTGCAGGACAACGGCGCCGACTGGCCCAAGCTGGTCTGGGTGGTCGATGCCCGCAGCGAATCCAACCCGGTGCCCATCAGCACCTTCCCCGCGCCGCCGTTTGACGCCTTTGCCCAGCGTGGCGGGCGCTTTGGTGCACACAACCTGCACGAGAACCTGCCCGGTCCGGCCTCGTTCCGCTCTGACACCATCATCATCGGCACCTTCTTCAATGCCGGCGTGCGGGTGTACGACACCAGCAACCCCTACCAGGTGCAGGAGATCGCCTACTACGTGCCGGGAGCGCCCAAGCTGTCGCCGGTGGGCGCGGTGCAGCTCAACGACGTGCACGTGGACGAGAACCGCATCGTCTACACGGTGGACCGCTTCACCGGCGGTCTCTACGTGCTTGAGATGGATGTGTGACACAAGAGGCTGATCGCTCGCTCGCCATGAACAGTTTGAACGGATTGAATGGTTCGCAACGCGAGCCGCTGGCAGGCAAACTGCCGATCACGCTGATCACCGGTTTTCTGGGCAGCGGCAAGACCACTTTGCTCGCGCATCTGCTCAAGCACGAGGGCATGAACCGCGCAGCGGTGGTGATCAACGAGATTGGCGAGATCGGCATCGACCACGATCTGGTGGAAGTCTCGTCCGAAAACATTACGCTGCTCGCCAATGGCTGCATCTGCTGCACGGTACGCACCGACCTGCAGGAAACGCTGCGCGAATTATTCGGCAAGCGCCGCGCCGGAGAGATTCCCGACTTCGACCGTGTGATTGTTGAAACCACGGGTCTGGCCGACCCGGCCCCAGTGGTGCAGACGCTGGTGAGCGACACCATGCTCAGCGCGCATTACCGGCTCGACGGCATCATCACGCTGGTTGATGCACTGAACGGACCAGCGCAACTGGCCACCCAGCCCGAGGCGCAGAAACAGGTGGCGCTGGCTGACCGGGTGCTCGTCACCAAAACCGATCTGGTGGATGCGGCGCAAACCGACGAGCTGATGACGCGCATTGTGGCCATCAACCGCAGCGCGACAGTGCGCACTGTGCTCCACGGTGAAATCGACCCATCCGAAGTGACCGGCATCGGTCTCACCAGCTCAAAGGCTGGCCCGCACACCTTGCGCTTTCTAGGCGAGGGCCCGGAGCCCGGCGCTTCTTTGCTTTTTCCGAAGCAGCCACCCATGCAGTCTGTGGCTGGGCACATGGCCGATATCCAGACGCTCTCGATGCGTTTCGACAAGCCCTTCAGCTGGACAGCGTTTTCCGCGGCGATGGAGTTGCTGACCTCGATGCGCGGGCCCGATCTGCTGCGCGTGAAGGGCATTGTCAATGTCGATGGCCAACCGGTGGTGGTGCAGTGTGTGCAGCACATCTTTCACCCGCCGGTGCATCTGGACACCTGGCCCAGCGCAGACCAGGCCACGCGGCTGGTGTTCATCACGCGCCACATTCGCGAGCAGGCCATTCGCAGCCTGTTCAGCGCGGTGGGCGACGTGGCCGACGCCTGACAGCCGTCAGACGACGGCGCGAGCCTGCGTCAGGTTGGAGTCCTTCCCCTACAGCTGGCAGAAGGCGCCACCTATCATCGCTGGATGACCTTCAGTGCCGATACCGCAGCGACCAGCCATTCCCCGACCACCCACACCTTGCTGAGCCTGTTTGATGCACAGCGCCAGGCCAGCCGTGACCAGCCCGAGGTTTCTCTGGCACTGCGCCGCGACCGCCTGCTGCGCATTCAGCGCCTGCTTGAGCAGCACGCGGACGCACTGGCCGCCGCCGTCAACGCCGACTTTGGCGTGCGCTCTCCCCGGCTCACGGAAATTGCCGACCTGTTTGTGCTGCGCGCGCTGCTCTCCAGCACGCTGCGGCATCTGCAGCGCTGGATGAAACCGGTGAAGGTGCGCACGCCGTGGTACCTGCAGCCCGCGCATGCCTTCCTGCAGCGCCAGCCGCTGGGCGTGGTCGGCGTGGTGTCGCCATGGAACTACCCGGTGCAGCTGTCGCTGGGCCCGGTCATCACCGCACTGGCTGCCGGCAACCGCGTGATGCTCAAGCCCAGCGAACTGACACCGCAGACATCGGCCCTGCTCGCCAGGCTGCTGGGTGAGGCCTTCGCACCCGATGAAGTCGCGGTGGTGCAGGGCGGCAGCGATGTGGCGCAAGCCTTTGTCAGCCTGCCGTTTGACCACCTGTTCTTCACCGGCTCGACCGCTGTGGGCCGTGAGGTGGCCAAGGCGGCTGCTGCCAATCTGACGCCGACCACGCTGGAGCTGGGCGGCAAGTCGCCGTGCATCATTGATGCCTCGTGTGACATCGCACAGGCGGCGCTCAAGATTGCCCACGGCAAGCTGCTCAATGCCGGGCAGACCTGCATTGCGCCCGATTACCTGCTGCTCCCGCGTGGGCGCGAGGTCGAGTTTGCCGATGCCTTCGCGAAGGCGGTGGCCACGCTGTTCCCCAGCCTGCAAGGCAACCCCGATTACGCGGCCATCATCAGCCCCCGCCATCTGGAGCGGCTGCAGGCCATGCTGGTGCGCGCTGAAGGGCAGGGCGCGCGACTGCAGGTGATTCAGCCAGGTGGCGCTGCGGTCAGCGCCAGTTCGCGGCAGATGGCTCCGGTGCTGGTGTTTGATGTACCGGCACGCTCCGAACTGCTCAGCGAAGAGATCTTTGGCCCCATCCTGCCGGTGCTGCCTTACGACTCGCTGCAGCAGGCGATTGACCACATCAACGCCGGCCCCCGGCCGCTGGCGCTGTACTGGTTCGGCACCGACACCGGCCTGCGCGACCATGTGCTGGCCAGCACGGTGAGTGGCGGTGTCACGGTGAACGACACGCTGATGCACATCGCGCACGAGAACCTGCCGTTTGGTGGTGTGGGCGAAAGTGGCTGGGGCTCGTACCACGGCGAGGCCGGCTTCCTGCGCCTCAGCCAGCAAAAACCGGTGATGGTGCAATCGAAATGGGCGCGCGGCGACCTGTTTTATCCTCCATACGGAAAGCGCTTTGACCAGGTGATGGGCTGGATGAAGCGATTCCTCTGAGCCCCACCAGACCCGGCGGAGCAGCTATCGCGGCTTGCCGAACACCTGCACCCAGTACACGCCCTGGCTGCTTTTGGTGTTCACCGCCACGGCCACACCCATCTCTTCAAACACCGGCGACATGATGCTCGCGCAATGCCCCGGGCTGTTCAGCCAACCTTGCACAGCAGCCTCTGGTGTGGCCTGGCCTGCGGCCAGGTTCTCACCCACGCTGAGCCAGGAGTAGCCGGCGCGGCTGGCGCGGTAGTCGATCCGGTAACCATCGCGGTCGGTGTGGCTGAAGTAGCTGTGCGTGGCAAGCTCGTTGGCGTAGGCGTTCGCCGTGCGGTACAGGGCCGAGTTTAGGCGCAAGGGCGGCACGGCGGCAAAGAAGTCGTTGCCGCAACGCCGCGGCTGCGATCGCGCATCGTTCACCAGCGACAGGATCTGCGCCTGAATTTCCTCGCTGCGGCTGGTGTCAGGCATGGCCAGCGGCGCTGCCATGATGATCCACACCTGCGCGCCGTGCTGGTGAAAACCGGCCTCGCTCAGCGGCCCGTACATGATGGTCTTGCAGGATTCGCCCACCTGCCCGCGTGACAGGCTGCTGGTGATGCCCTGACCGACGATGGAGATCTGCGACGCGCGTTGCGCGCGGTAGCCTTCGTTGCGCAGGGCTTCTTCAAGTTTCTGACCGTTGGCCACCCGCTCGGCCACCTGAGACAGCACCCGGCTCTTGTTCACCTGCCCGGCGGGCACCGGGCTGCCCACGCAGCCGCGCTGGCGCAGGGTGTTCAGGGCATTCAACAGTGGGCTGTAGTCGGCTTCGTCATCCTTGGCATGGGCCTGCACCGCCTGCGGCCACAGCGCGACAAGGCCCAGCACGCCGCCAAGCAACAGCGCCATCGCTGTGCGCACACCGGTGGCATTCCACCGGTCGGTACGCTTCATCGAAGGAGTCAGGACCATCGCTGGATGATAGGGCCCGGCCCTGCGTTTGGACAGTGCTGGCGTGGAAACCCTGCATGGCACTCGGGCGCTGGCAGTTGCCACGTCTATGGCACGTTCCTGCCCTGAAAGTGGCTGGGCGATTGCCCCATCGCCGCCTTGAACATCGCAGAAAACGCGCTGTCGCTGGCATACCCGCTGGCCGCCGCTACCGCGCTGACCGATTGCCCGCTGGTGAGCAGCGGCAGCGCATGCGCCAGCACCGCCTGCTGGCGCCACTGTTGGTAGCTCATGCCCAGTTCGTCGCGGAACAGGCGTGTCATGGTGCGTTCGCTGGCGCCAATGTCGGCCGTCCATGCGGCGAGGGTGGCGTGGGCGCCCGGCGCACGCAGAATCGCCTCGCACAGCGCACGCAGCCGCTTGTCGCCGTTTTGTGGGTGGGGCATGGGCACACCCAGCGCCTGGGTGTCGGCACGGGCCAGCTCGTCCAGCACCAGTTGCGTGAGCAGCTTCTCGCGTGCCGGGTCCGATTGGCCGGCAGCCAGCGTGCCATCCAGCGCGTGTACCGATTCACGCAGCAGAGGCGACACCATCAGCACCCGGCAACCCTTCCAGCCCCTGGGTGTGGCGGCCGCGTGGATGTACAGCGTGCGGAACTCGGCCGCCTCCAGCACGGTGATCTGGTGCAGCGCGCCGGGCGCGATCCACACCGCGCGTGATGGCGGCACGATGTAGGTCACTTCACCTGCCGCGTCATCGCCAGCGAAGCGCTGCGCCGTCACCTTCACCACACCGGTGGCGCAATAGGCCAGCTGCGCCCAGGCGTGCGCGTGCGGCTCAAAGTGCGTGTCGGCCTGCATGGTGCGGGCCCGCAGGCGCACCGGGTGCTGGCGGCTGGGCGTGAAGCGGTCGGTGTCTACAACTGGCACACGGAGCAGCGGCACCCGGCGCGGTGGCACCGGATGCAGTAGGTTAGGGCGTGGGGACATGGTGCAGGGCGGTTTGTCCGAAATTCGCCGAATGATGGCGTTTTGTCGCATTCCGGCGGGCTGCGCCAATACTACGATAGCGCCATGAGTTCATCAAGCAGCCCAATCGGTACCCTGCCAGGCGCACCCGTGCCCTTACGGCAGGACGCCGGCATCATCGGCCTGGTGGGGGTGGCCCACATGATCAGCCACTTCAGCCAGCTCCTGCTGGCGCCGCTGTTCCCCTGGCTGAAAGACACCTTTGCCGTCAGCTACGCCGAGCTCGGCTTTCTGATGACCATCTTCTTCGTTGTCTCCTGCGCGGTGCAGACCGGCTCCGGCTTCGTGGTGGACCGCTTTGGCCCGCGCCCGGTGCTCTATGTGGGCCTGGCGCTGCTCGGCGCCGCCACCATGGGCTACGCACTCAGCACCAGCTACTGGATGATGGCGGGCTTTGCTGCGCTGGCCGGTGTGGGCAATGGCGTGTTTCATCCGGTTGACTACACCTTGCTCAACCGCAAGGTCAGTGCGCCGCGGCTCGGCCATGCCTACAGCGTGCACGGCATCACCGGCAGCCTGGGCTGGGCGCTGGCGCCCGCCATGCTGGTGCCGATTGCGCTCGCCTTCTCGTGGCAGGCGGCGTTGGCCAGTGCGGGTGCATTCATCTTTGCGGTGCTTGCGGTGCTGTTGTTCAACCACGCCCGACTGGCCTTGCCGGTGTTACCTGCCAGCGGGCAGGGCGCCGCCGCAGACGCTGACAACATGAATTTCCTCAAGATTCCTGCGGTGTGGATGTGCTTTGCCTTCTTCTTCATCTACGCCATGTCGCTCAGCGTGGTGCAGGCCTTCGCACCAGAGGCCGCCCGCCAGTTGCACGCGGTGCCGATTGCGCTGGTGGCCCTGTGCATCACGGTGTACATGGTCTGCAGCGCCACCGGCATGGTGCTGGGCGGCTTTCTGGCCAGCAATCCGGCGCGCTGCGAGCGTGTGGTCGGCACCGGTTTTGGCGTGGCGGCCTGCATTGCGCTGCTGGTGGGTTTTGCCAATGTGCCGGGCGCACTGGTGCCGGTGCTGTTTGGCGCCATGGGTTTTGTCACTGGCATGGCCGGGCCATCGCGCGACATGCTGGTCAAGCGCTCCACACCCGAGAACGCCACTGGCCGCGTGTATGGCGTGGTGTATTCCGGCCTCGACATCGGTCAGGCGGTGGCCCCGCTCATCTTTGGCCTGCTGATGGACCACGGTCAGTACCAGGCGGTGTGGCTGGGTCTGGTGCTGTTGCAGGGCGTGCTGATCGTCAGTGCCTTCAATGTGCGACGAGTGCGCCGTACAGTGCTGGTGCCAGCCTGATTTAAGGCGAGGGCTTAGGTACTACCCATCCCGTTAGCGCAGGCCCATAATGGGTCAGGCTCCGGCCATTCGCGTCGGGGCCGCGTGCATGCGAAGGAGACGACCATGAACATTCCCCAAGCACCCAAAGATGGTGATTTCGCACACTGGGTCGAGGAGAAATCCGAAGCCCTGAAGTTCGAACTGGGCGAGAAGTTTCCCGTCCCGCCCACCGTGCTGCACTCGCCATCGGTCCATGTCGAGACCGGCAGGCAGAAGCTCGAAGAAGTGCTGCTCGAACACGAAGAGCCCACCGCAGAGTTTCTGGAAGAACTTGCCGCACTCGGCGACGCGCCACCCTTGAGCGACGAAGAGCTTGCTCGGCAGGCGTTGGAAGCCGGTGGTGGCGACGGTGACGCGTCAACACCTGAATAGCGTGTAGCCAATACGGCGTATCGGTTTCCCCCGTTCGCCCTGAGCCTGTCGAAGGGCCTTTCGTCGAGCGCAGCCCGAGCGAAAGTGAGCGCTGTTTATTCAGCGGCACAATAAGAGGATGACTCAAATAGCCGGCCACCTTCTTGTCGATTGCCTTCTGGCCCAGGGCGTGACACATGCGTTCGGCGTGCCCGGCGAAAGCTACCTTGCGGTGCTTGACGGCCTGCACGCCCGGCAAGACAAAATCCAGTTCATCACCTGTCGGCAAGAGGGCGGTGCCGCTTTCATGGCCGAAGCGCACGGCAAGCTCACCGGCCGGCCCGGCGTGTGTATGGTCACACGAGGGCCGGGCGCCACCAACGCGTCGATCGGCGTGCACACTGCGTTTCAAGACTCCACCCCCATGGTGCTGCTGGTCGGCGATGTGGCCAGCGACTGCCGCGACCGCGAGGCCTTTCAGGAGGTCGATTACTTCAACTTCTTCGGCCCCAGCACCAAGGCCTTTGCCAAGCGTGTGGAGCGCATCGACTCCGCCGACCGTGTGCCCGAATACGTGGCCCGCGCCTTCGCCACCGCGATGAACGGCCGACCCGGCCCGGTGGTGCTGGTGCTGCCCGAAGACATGCTGACGCAGCAGACCGCCGCCCAGCCACTGCCGCGCGTCGAAGCCGTGCAAGCCTGGAGCGACCCGGGCTCGCTGCGCACCCTGCGTGAAATGCTGCTGGCCGCGCGCCAGCCGCTGGTGATTGCCGGCGGTGGCGGCTGGACGCCCCAGGCCGCGCAGGCCCTGCAGCGCTTTGCCGAAAACTGGAAGCTGCCGGTGGGCAACGCCTTCCGTTATCAAGATACCTTTGACAACCACCACCCGCTGTACGCGGGCGATGTGGGCATTGGCCTGAACCCCAAGCTCGCCGCCCGCGTGAAGGCGAGCGACCTCATCATCGCCATCGGCCCGCGCCTGGGCGAAATGACCACCGGCGGCTACACGCTGCTGAGGGCACCCAAGTCGGCGCAGAAACTGGTGCACATCCACGCCAGTGCCGAAGAGCTCAACCGCGTATATCACGCCGATCTGGCCATCAACGCCACCATGAATGCCGCTGCGCGTTCACTCGAAGTGCTCACCGCACCGAAAGACTTGCCATGGGAGGCGTGGACGGCCTCAGCCAATCAGGACTATCTGGACAATCTGCAACCCACCGCTGGTGCCAATCTGCCCGGCGAGATCGACATGCCCACCATCGTCGGCCTGCTGCAAAAGCATTTGCCAGCCGACGCGGTGCTGACCAATGGCGCGGGCAACTTTGCCAGCTGGGTGCACCGCTTCTTCAAACACCATGGCCTGGTGAAGGGGCACAAGACGCAGCTCGCGCCCACCGTGGGTGCCATGGGCTACGGCGTGCCCGCAGGCATTGCAGCGGCCATTACCACCGGGCGCGTGGCTTTCACGATTGCAGGTGACGGCGACTTTTTGATGAACGGCCAGGAGCTGGCCACCGCCGTACAGCACGGCGCGAAAAGCATCATCGTGCTGCTCAACAACGGCATGTACGGCACCATCCGCATGCACCAGGAGCGCGAGTACCCTCAGCACGTGAGCGGCTCACGCCTGCAGAACCCCGACTTCGCCGCACTGGCGCGTGCCTACGGCTACGCCGGTGTGCGCATCACCCGCACGGGTGAGTTCGAGGCGGAGTTGCTGGCAGCGCTGGCGCGGCCCGAGGGCACGGTGATCGAGGTGATGCTGGACCCGGAGGTCATCACCACGCGGGGGACGTTGTCGGCGATTACGCAGAATGCTCTTAAGAGTGTGGGTTAAACGTGGCGAGTTGATTCCCACATAGCAGCCGAGCCAATAAAGCCGTCGACCCATCCATATGTCCCAGTACGTCAGCGACTTAGGTCGATCGACCCGGATACGTTACGGTCAGTGGCAGGTCTCCTTTGCGTAGGCCACATCATGCATGTCGCCCCACCTTTGCAGCGATAGGCAAATGAGCAGTTTGTACGAGTACATCGCAATCGCTCTGATAGGGCTCGTTGTCCTCGCTGCGCTCCTCTTCTTTACTGCCTTTCCAGGGCATCGATTTATCCGAGTACACGCCTACCTACGTTCACTGCGGAAGGAACTAGAACCTGTAGCACGCGCCGTCGGAGCAAGTACCAAAACTGAATGGGCAGCCGACAAAGAACAGGTTATGTACTTCTTCGAGTTCCCCAATGAGAAGTGGACCATTAGCCTTCCCGGAGCCAAGGATCACGTTGTCAATGCATGGCTGACGCTTGAAGTCGGAGAGCGAGGTTTTAACCTGTACATTCCTTCCTTCTCTCCGACGAAGCACACACTCCTGACTATGAGGCCCTGGTCCGTGCAATCCACCGGCTGCAAAAGAAAAATACGGCCTAACCCTTCGACGAGAGGCCCGGCCTTGGCAGGTCGGGGCAGGCCTCTCATCTCAAAAGTTAAACCTAAAGATCGTGCATAACATCTCGGCGCTACTCTCCACGTTTGCAGCGCTTGTCGCTGGTGCATTTGAAGTCTATGCTGCACCGATAAACAAGTGCGTCATCAATGGAAGCGTCACGTATCAGCAGGGACCTTGTCCTTCGACTAAAGTTCGCAAAGAGCCCACCCTTGAGGAGCTCAACGCCGCAGAAAGAAAGCGACGTGCTGCAGCTGCCGCCGATGCGCCGGCAACCCCAAGAGAGATTACTCCCGCGCCGAACATTGCCCCCAGCCGCTTTCGCTGCGATGGTCGGATGCATTGCTCCCAAATGGGGTCATGTGCGGAAGCCAAGTACTTTCTCGCCAACTGTTCCGGTGTGAAGATGGACGGTGATAACGATGGAATTCCCTGCGAGGAGCAGTTGTGCCGTCCCTAGGGTCACGCTTTCAGTCAACTCACGGGTTGGGGCCTAACATGTCGGGCTGAACTGTCGTCGGATGAACAGGGCTTTTTCAGAACACATCGACCAAAGAAAAAAGCC
>CALSAU010000044.1:0-10513 GCA_943372985.1 Polaromonas sp. YR568
GGAGATCACCCAGAACCGCTATACCGCTGGCATTGCCCCCAGGTCCGATGTGCTGCAGGCGCAGACGCAACTGGCCAACGCGCAGGCCGACAACGCCGGGTTGCAACGCCAGCGGGCCCAGTTCGAGCACGCGATTGCGGTGCTGGTGGGCGAGGCGCCGGGTAATTTCTCGCTGGCGGCAACGACGTGGAGTCCGACGGTGCCCGAGGTGCCAGTGGGCGTGCCATCGACTCTGCTGCAGCGCCGGCCCGACATTGCGGCGGCCGAGCGCCGCGTGGCCTCGGCCAACGAGCAGATCGGTATTGCCAAAAGCGCCTATTACCCCAGCTTGTCACTCAGCGCCTCGGTGGGCCAAGGCGCCAGCCGCGTGGCGGACCTGTTCAAGGCGTCGAGCAGTGTGTGGTCCCTCGGCCTCTCGGCGGCGCAAGCGCTGTTCAATGCGGGCGCTACCGGCGCAAGGGTAGAGGGCAGCGAAGCGGCGCGGGATCAGGCGGTGGCGCGCTACAGGCAGACCGTGCTGACCGCATTCCAGGACGTGGAAGATCAGCTGTCCGCTACACGGGTTCTGGCCACGCAGCAGGCCCTGCGCCGACAGGCCTCGGAAGCGGCGGATCAGGTCGAGCAACAGGTGCTGAACCGCTACCGCAGCGGCCAGGTGAGCTACACCGAAGTCATCAACGCCCAGGCCACCGCGCTCAACGCCCGGCGCGCACTGGTGCAGGCCATGGCGGACCGGCAGACCACAGCGGTGGCGCTGATCCAGTCGCTCGGTGGCGGCTGGCAGGCGGATGCGGCTGCAGCGAAATAAAAGTCAGCCTGAGGGGGCTGTCGCGGCCGATGCCTGTGACTGCTCATGCAGCGCGTCAAGAAAAAAACGCGCCGCGTCGCTCAACGGCCTGTCCTTGCGGGTGATGGAACCGAAGGCCTCCATCTTGTGCTGGATGCGGCAAGGCAGCACCTTGAGCAAGCCGTGATCGCCATAGTGCCGCGCAATCGACTGCGGCATCACGCCGATCATCTCGGTCTGCCCGATCAGGTTGGTGGTGGTCAGGATGGAGGCGGTTTCAATCAGGCCCTTGGGCGTGGGGGCCTGCAGCATGCGGAACTCCTGGTCCAGCACCTCGCGCATCGGGCTGCCCAGCGGCTGCAGGATCCACGGGTAGTCCAGCAGGCTGGCAAAAGGCACCACGCGGCGCCGGGCCAGCGGATGCTGCACGCCCACCACCACTGACAGCGCCTCGTTCTCCAGCGCGGTGAAGGTGTAGTCGGCACGGTGCTCATCGCGGATGCGGCCAATGGCCACATCCAGTTCGCCTTCACGCAGCAGCTCGAACAGGCGGTCGCTGGTGTCGAGCTGCACGTCGACCGACAGCAGCGGATAGGCCTTCTTCAACACCACGATCGCGCGCGTCAGCAGGTTGGGCGACGGCGCCATGATGCTGCCCACCGACACCCGGCCCGACGAGCCCAGCGCCAGCTCGGCCAGCTCGCGTGTCATCGATTCGACCGAACCGCGCATGCCGCGGAAGTAGCGCAGCACGCTCTCACCGGCCGGCGTGAGCTTTTGCCCGCGCCCCACCCGCTCGAACAGGCGTTGCCCCAGGGCCGACTCCAGCTCCTGGATCATTTTGGTGGCCGCCGGCTGCGTCATGCCCAGCTCGGCAGAGGCTTTGCGCAAGGTGCCGTGCTCGCCCACCGCCAGAATCAGCGCCACCTGCCGCATGCGCAAGCGGTTCAGCAGCTGGGGGGTGGCGGTATTGGAAGTCGATCTCGCAGACATGCTTCAAATGATAACTTGGGATTATCAAATAATCATTTATTTTCAATTTACGTTAACAGTCGGGCTGCCTACCATCGGTGCATCACTTCCTCACAACCGACAGGAGACACCCGATGAAATTCCTTTCCACTCTGCTCGTCAGCGCCTGCACGCTGGCCATGGCCGGCACCGCTTTGGCCCAGGACTGGCCAACCCGCCCGGTTCGCATTCTGGTGGGCTCTGCTCCCGGCGGCGGCACCGACGCCATGGCCCGCGCCGTGGCTGACCGCCTCGGTCCGCTGCTCAAGCAATCCGTGGTCGCTGAAAACCGCCCCGGCGCCTCCAACACCCTGGCCGCTGACGTGACCGCCAAATCCACCGACGGCCACACCATGGTGATGGGTGTCTCGACCGCCCACGCCATCGCGCCGCACCTGCTCAAGCTGGGTTACGACAACAACAAAGACCTGGTGCCTGTGGTCTTTGTCGGCGCCGTGCCCAATGTGCTGGTGGTCAACAACGCCTTGCCGGTGGACTCGGTCAAGTCGCTGATCACGCTGGCCAAGAGCCAGCCCGGCAAGCTGAACTACGCCACCAGCGGCTCCGGCAGCACACAGCACATCGCGGCCGAGCTGTTCAAGGACCAGGCGGGTCTGTTCATCACCCACATTCCTTACCGCGGCAGCGGCCCGGCGCTGGTCGACCTGATCGGTGGCCAGGTGCAAATGAGCTTTGACACCATGCCTTCTGTCATCGGCCACATCAAGAATGGACGTATCAAGGCACTGGCCGTGGCAAGCGCCAAGCGCAACCCGCAGCTGCCCGATCTGCCGACCATGGCCGAAGCCGGTCTGAACGGTGTCGAGATGAGCGCCTGGTACGGCATCTACATGCCGGCTTCCACGCCCAAGGCTGTGCAGGACCGGGTGTACGCCGAAGTCACCAAGGTCTTGGCTATGCCTGAGACGCAGCAGCGCTTGGGCGCCATCGGTGCCGACCTGACCCCGATGACGCAGGCGCAGTTTCTGGCCTTCCATAATGCAGAGAACAAGCGCTATGGCGACCTGATCGCCAAGAAAAACATCAAACTGGATTGATACCGTGGAATCACCTGTCATCGCACCTGTCATAGCGATAACGCTGGGCGACGCAGCCGGCATCGGGCCCGAGCTGATCGCGCGCCTGCTGAGCCAGCCCGGCATCACCGACCACGCCAACATTGTGCTGGTCGGCGACGCCTGGCTCTGGCAGGAAGGCCAGGCCATCGCCGGCCAGAGCGTCGCTACGCAGGCGGTCAACAGCCTCGCAGAAGTGCGCCAACGCGCAGACCGCTCACTCCCCGCTTTTCTGGCAGTGGGCACCATTGCCCGCGAGCAAGTGCAACGCAGTCAGGCCCAGGCGGCCTGCGGCGCCGCTGTGCTAAAGGTGCTGAACCTCTGCATGGACGGTGCCAAGGCAGGCGACGTGGACGCCATCTGCTTCGCGCCGCTGAACAAGCAGGCCATGAAGCTGGGCGGCCTGAAGCACGAGGACGAGCTGCACCACTTTGCAGAGTATTTGGGCGTGACCGGCTATTTCTGCGAGTTCAACACCCTGGGCGACTTGTGGACGGCACGGGTGTCGTCTCACATTCCATTGAAGGACGCAGCCTCGGTGCTCAGCCAGGACCGCATCATCGCGGCTACCGAACTGATTTACCGCTCTCTGCAAGCCAGCGGACACCCTGACCCACAAGTGGCTGTGGCCGCCTTCAACCCGCATGGCGGCGATGGCGGTGTGTGCGGACGTGAAGAAATCGACATCATCGAGCCGGCCGTGAAAGCCCTGCGCGCCAGCGGCATTCCGGTCGACGGCCCCTTCCCGGCCGACACGATTTTTCTGAAGGCACGCGACGGGCTCTACCAGGCCATTGTCACCATGTACCACGACCAGGGCCAGATCGCGATCAAGCTCATGGGCTTCAGCAAGGGCGTCACCGTTCAAGGAGGCCTGCCGGTGCCCATCACCACGCCCGCCCACGGCACCGCCTACGACATTGCCGGCAAAGGCAAAGCCGATGTCAACGCCACGCTCAATGCCTTCCGGATTGCGCAACGCATGGGTGCGGCCGCCCTGTCTCGTTAACCCCCCGTTCGGGCTGAGCCTGTCGAAGCCTATGCACTTCGACAAGCTCAGTGCGAACGGTACCTAATTACCCGTTTACTCAGCCAAAGAATCCAACATGAAAATCAAATCCGTCCGCGCCCGCGTCTTCGAATGGAAGGGCAAGACCGTTCCACCGCAAGGCAACTTCTGTTCCAACGCGATGGACCTCGTCTATTCCAATACGGAGTCGATGAGCACCTTCCGCTTCCATTCATGGACCGTGGTGGAAATGGAGACCGACGACGGCATCGTTGGTCTGGGCAACGTGGCGCTGGCGCCGCATATTGCCAAAGCCATCATTGACCAGTACCTCACGCCGCTGGTGGTCGGCCAGGACCCGTGGGACTATGAATACCTGTGGCAACGCATGTACCGCGCCACCCACGCCTGGGGCCGCAAGGGCGTGACCATGGCCGCCATCTCGGCGGTGGACCTCGCCATCTGGGACATCCTGGGCAAGTCGGTCAACAAGCCGGTGTTCAAGCTGCTGGGTGGCCGCACCAAAGAGAAGATTCCCTGCTACTACTCCAAGCTCTACCGCACCGACCTCAAGGCCATGCAGGACGAAGCGCAGAAGTACAAGGACGAGGGTTTCACCGCGTTCAAGATGCGCTTTGGCTTCGGCCCGGCACATCTGCAAAAGGGCGTGGCCGAGAACCTGAAATCGGTCGAGGCAATCCGCGAAGTCATCGGTTACGACAACGACCTGATGCTCGAGTGCTACATGGGCTGGAACCTCGAATACGCCAAGCGCATGCTGCCCAAGCTGGAGAAGTTCGAGCCGCGCTGGCTGGAAGAACCCGTGATTGCCGACGACATTGACGGCTACGCCGAACTGAACCAGCTCACCAGCATCCCGATCTCGGGCGGCGAGCATGAATTCAGCCTGTACGGCTTCAAGCAGCTGCTCGACAAAAAAGCCGTGAGCGTGGTGCAGTACGACACCAACCGCGTCGGCGGCATCACTGCCGCGCACAAAATCAACGCGCTGTGCGAGGCCTACAGCGTGCCGGTGATCCCGCACGCCGGCCAGATGCACAACTACCACCTGACGATGAGCACCATCGCCTCGCCGATGAGCGAATACTTCCCGATGTTCGACGTGGAAGTGGGCAATGAGCTCTTCTATTACATCTTCGACGGCGAGCCGGTGGCGGAAAACGGCTTCCTGCAGCTTGATGACAACAAGCCTGGTCTGGGCCTCACAATGAAGACCGAGTTCCTCAAAGACTTCAACATCGTCGAATGACCAACATGGTTGCCAGATACCAGGGCGTATTTCCGGTGGTGCCCACCACCTTTGACGAAGCGGGTGCGCTGGACCTGGAGAGCCAGAAGCGCTGCGTCGATTTCATGATCGACGCCGGCTCCACAGGCCTGTGCATCCTCGCGAATTTTTCCGAGCAGTTTGTGCTGTCGGACGACGAGCGCGAAGTGCTCACCCAAACCATCTTGAAGCATGTGGCAGGCCGCGTGCCGGTGATCGTGACCACCACCCACTTTGGCACCAAGGTGTGTGCCGAGCGCAGCCGCCGCGCGCAGGACCTGGGTGCCGCCATGGTGATGGTGATGCCCCCCTACCACGGCGCCACCATCCGGGTGAGCGAAGCGCAGATCTACGGGTTCTTCAGCCAGCTGTCGGACGCGATCAATATCCCCATCATGATCCAGGACGCACCGGTCAGCGGAACGCCCTTGTCTGCCGCCTTTCTGGCCCGCATGGCCAAAGAGATCACCAACGTCTGCTACTTCAAGATCGAAACGCCCGGCGCTGCCTCCAAGCTGCGCGAGTTGATCCGCCTCGGCGGTGACGCGATTGAAGGCCCGTGGGATGGCGAAGAAGCCATCACGCTGCTGCCCGACCTGCATGCGGGCGCGACTGGCGCCATGACGGGCGGCGGCTACCCAGACGGCATCCGAACCATCATGGACGCCTGGCAGGCGGGCAAGCATGAGGAAGCCGCTGACGCTTACCAGCGCTGGCTGCCGCTGATTAACTACGAAAACCGCCAGGGCGGAATTCTGACCGCCAAGGCACTGATGAAGGCCGGCGGCGTGATTGCCTGCGAGGCGCCGCGCCACCCCTTCCCCGCCATGCAGCCCGAGGTGCGCCAGGGCCTGCTGGACACCGCGCGGCGACTGGACCCGCTGGTTCTGCGCTGGGCAAGATAGCCCGCTCTGAAACACATACACACACGCAAAGACCCACTCCATCATGGCCTCCTCCCTCCACCAAAACCTGATCAACGGCCAATGGGTCACTGGCAGCCGCACCGGTGCAACCACCAGCGCCAATATCAACCCGTCCAACCTGTTGGACGTGATTGGCGAATACGCGCAGGCCGATGCCTCGGGTCTGGATTCTGCAGTGCAAGCCGCGCAGGCGGCATTCCCCGCCTGGTCCACTTCGGGCATTCAGGCCCGCTCGGATGCGCTGGACAAGATTGGCGCTGAAATCCTCGCTCGCCGCGAGGAACTGGGCACCCTGCTCTCGCGCGAGGAAGGCAAGACCCGCCCTGAAGGCATTGGCGAGGTCACCCGCGCCGGCCACATCTTCAAGTTCTTTGCCGGCGAATGTTTGCGGCTGAGTGGTGAAACCCTGCCCTCGGTGCGGCCCGGCATCGGTGTGGAAATCACCCGCGAGCCTGTGGGTGTGGTGGGCTTGATCACCCCCTGGAACTTCCCCATCGCCATCCCGGCGTGGAAGGTGGCGCCGGCGCTGGCCTTCGGCAACTGCGTGGTCCTCAAGCCCGCCGATCTTGTGCCTGGCAGTGCCTGGGCGTTGGCCGACATCATTTCGCGCTCCGGCGTTCCGGCCGGTGTGTTCAACCTGGTCATGGGTCCCGGCCGCGTGATTGGCGATGCCATGGTGAACCACCCCGGCATTCAGGCCATCAGCTTCACCGGCTCGGTGGGTGTGGGCAGCCGCATTGCCGAAGCCTGCGCGAAGAATCTGAAAAAAGTACAGCTGGAGATGGGCGGCAAGAACCCGCAGGTGGTGCTGGATGATGCCGACCTCGCGCAAGCGGTGGAGCTGTGCGCCCAGAGCGCCTTCTACTCAACTGGCCAGCGTTGCACCGCCTCCAGCCGCCTGATCGTGACCGAGGGCATCTATCCCGCTTTTGTGAAAGCCTTGCAGGAACGCATGGCACGCATCAAGGTCGGCGACGCGCTCACAGCCGGTACCGACGTGGGCCCGGTCTCGTCGGAAGCGCAGCTGGAACAGGACTTGAGCTACATCGCCATCGGCAAGGCCGAGGGCGCAACGCTCGCCTTCGGCGGCGAACGCATCGCCTGCCACACCGGCAGCGGCGCCACCGGTTACTTCATGGCACCAGCGCTCTTCAGCGAAAGCACTGCCACCATGCGTATCAACCGCGAAGAGATCTTTGGCCCGGTCGCAAGCATCATCCGCGTGAAGAACTACGATGAAGCACTGGCCGCTGCCAACGACACGCCGTTCGGCCTGTCCGCCGGCATCGCCACCAGCAGCCTCAAACACGCCACCCACTTCAAGCGCCACAGCCAGGCCGGCATGGTGATGGTCAACCTGCCAACGGCCGGTGTGGACTATCACGTGCCCTTCGGTGGGCGCAAAGGCTCCAGCTACGGCCCGCGCGAGCAGGGCAAGTACGCGCAGGAGTTCTTCACTACGGTGAAAACCGCCTACACGCTGGCTTGAGCGTGACACCGGGGTTACGCTGCTGATTGCGGCGAAAGCTTGCCCAGGCTTGCCATACGGGCTTGCGTTCGTCCAGAATGGGCATCGCTTGTTCCCATTCACTCAGGAAACACCCCGCATGATCCCCTGTGTCACTTCTCTGGCTGCGGTCGGTCTGACCTGATCGCAGCACATGGCCTCTTCTGTCGAACCCTCTGCCGTTGAACCGTTTTTCCGCGAGGCTGGCAAGGGCCCCGGTGTCGTCTGCCTCCACTCCAACGCCAGCAGCTCCAGCCAATGGCGCAGTTTGATGGACCTGCTGGCACCGCGCCATCAGGTGCTGGCGCCGGACTCGTATGGCGCCGGCAAAAGCCCGGAATGGCCGTCCGACAGTGAGATTTCTCTGGCCGATGAGGTCGCGCTGATAGAGCCTGTGCTGGCGCGGGCCAACGCCCCGCTGGTGCTAGTCGGCCATTCGTACGGTGGCGCTGTGGCTTTGAAGGCCGCGCTGACCCACCCGGCCCTCGTGCGCGCCCTGGTGCTTTACGAACCCACGCTATTCGCCTTGCTTGAGGCAGAAAAGCCCGCACCCAATCAGGCGGACGGCATCCGCCATGCCGTCAGCGCTACCGCCGAGGCTCTGGACAGAAACGATCTCGATGCGGCAGCAGAAGCTTTCATCGACTACTGGATGCAGCCCGGCGCGTGGGCCGCCACGCCCGAACAGCGCAAGCCCGCAATCGCGGCGTCGGTGGGGAATGTGCGCCGCTGGGCGCATGCGCTGATGACAGAACCCACGCCACTGTCGGCGTTTGCGGCGCTGAATGTGCCCGTGCTTTACATGCTGGGTGGGCGATCACCGGAGTCCGCACACGGCGTCGCGAGGCTGCTGGTGCCAGCGCTGCCGCAGGTGGAGGTGCAGACCTTCGACCAGCTCGGCCACATGGGGCCGATCACCCACCCGGACGTGGTGAACGCGGCGATTGCCAGTTTTCTTGATCGGCTTTGAACCAGGGGGCGCTCAGGGTTCGCTCAAGCCCTGAGCGTATCGGCCACGCGCTGCGCACAGGCGCGCGCCTGCTCGGCATTGCGCGCCTCCACCATCACGCGTAGTAAGGGTTCGGTACCGCTGGGGCGGATCAGTATCCTGCCAGTGTTGCCCAGTTCCGCCTCAACAGCCCGCGTGGCGTCTGCCATCGCCGTGTTGTTCTTCCAGTCCTGCCCGGGCCGCAAGCGCACATTGATGAGGGTTTGCGGGAACAGCTGCACATCGCCCAACAGCTGGGCAATCGTCTTGCCGCTGCGCACGCAGGCCTGCAGCACTTGCAAGGCGCTGATGAGGCCGTCGCCGGTGGTGTGCTTGTCGAGCGCCAGCAGGTGGCCAGACCCCTCACCGCCCAGCAGCCAACCGCGCTTTTCGAGTTCTTCGAGCACGTAGCGGTCGCCGACCTTGGCGCGTACAAACTCCACGCCCTTTTCCTTCAGCGAGACTTCCACGGCCATGTTGGTCATCAGCGTACCGACCGCGCCGGGGACGGGCTCGCCGCGCGCCAGACGCTCGTTGACCATCAGGTACAGCACCTCGTCACCGTTGAACAGGCGGCCATTGGCGTCAACCAGCTGGAGGCGGTCGGCGTCGCCGTCCAGCGCAATGCCGTAGTGGGCCTTGTTGGCCTTCACCGCGCGGATCAGCGCCTCGGGATGGGTAGCACCCACCTCGTGGTTGATGTTCAAGCCATCGGGTGAGCAGCCAATCGAAATCACTTCGGCGCCCAACTCGTGAAACACCTGCGGCGCAATGTGGTAAGCCGCACCGTGGGCCCCATCGACCACGATCTTCAAGCCCTTGAGCGTGAGGTCGTTGGCAAAGGTGCTCTTGCAGAACTCGGTGTAGCGGCCGGCGGCGTCGTCCAGCCGGCGGGCCTTGCCGAGCGACGCAGAGTCTGCCCACACCGGGGGCTCTTCCAGGGCAGCCTCGACGGCCAATTCCCACGCGTCGTCAAGCTTGGTGCCCTGGGCGCTGAAGAACTTGATGCCGTTGTCAGCAAACGGGTTGTGACTGGCACTGATGACCACGCCCAGGCTGGCGCGCAGCGCGCGGGTGAGGTAGGCCACGCCCGGCGTGGGCAGCGGCCCGAGCAGCACCACCTCGACGCCTGCTGAGTTGAAGCCCGACTCCAGTGCGCTCTCCAGCATGTAGCCGGAAATCCGGGTGTCTTTGCCGATCAGCACCGTGGGTTTGGATTCAGTCCGGCGCAACACACGCCCGACCGCATGCGCCAGACGAAGCACAAAGTCAGGCGTGATCGGGGCCTGGCCCACAGTGCCGCGAATGCCGTCGGTGCCGAAGTATTGTCTGGTCATGCGGGGGGGTCTCAGTTGGTTGCAGCGATGCTGTTATGGGGTCACGCGGCGATGAGGTGGAAGCCCATTGTCTGCCGGGGCGCGCCCACAGTTTGTAGCATTTTAGGGTGACCTATAGGTCTGTACGGTGCGGCGCTGCACAGACCGGGGCTGGCAACTCAAGACACCTGCCCGCCCCAATCATTGGGCGGCTGACCAGACCTTCAGCGCCTGCACCGTCTCGCGCACATCATGCACACGGACAACCCGCGCGCCCCGCTCCACTGCCAGCACGGCTGCAGCCACGCTGGGCACCATGCGCTCGGTCACGTCCAGTTGTGCCACCTCGCCCAGCGAGGTGCTGCAGACTGCCGCCAGCGACGACTTGCGCGACCATGCGGCCAGCACCGGGTAACCCAGCGTCAGCAGTTCGTTCTGCCTGGCCAGCAATGAAAAATTCTGTGCCACGGTTTTGCCAAAACCCACGCCTGGGTCCAGCACGATGCGCGCGCGTTGCACGCCTGCCGACTCCAGGCGTCTGGCCGACTCAACGAGAAACAAGGCGATTTGAGGGACGACATCGCCTTCCATCGGCGCAACCTGCA